>NZ_CADFEH010000004.1:0-273133 GCF_902833155.1 Burkholderia sp. BCC1047
TAGCCACGTCGATCACTCCGTTCCCCTGCCCGTTGCCGAGCAGGTCAGTGTTCTACGTGGGTCAATATTCGATGCAAATTACTGCGTAGGGTGGGTCAGGATTCCGTGCAAATCAACAGTTCTATAGCCTTGATCTCAAGGGCATGCCTGCCGCCGCGCTAGCGGACGTCTACGAGTTCGATGGGGCACGCGGAATCGGAGAGCCGACGAAGTACACGATCCGGTTCACGCACCCTCGCCATGACCTGTCACGCGCTGAATTCCTGAACCGAATCGGTGCGTTTGTGATCCAGCCGCCGCCGCGTGATCAGTGGAGCCAGCCTGAAAGCGCACGCCGCGTGCAAGGCGTGGTGACGGGCTTCGCACTCAAGGCGACCAACCGCGACCAATCGTTGTACGAGATTGTGCTGGAATCGCGTCTGGCGTTGTTGCGCAATTCGCCCAAATGCCGGTTCTTTCTGGACAAAACCATTCCCGAGATCATCGAGCAGATTCTGCGGGAGCATGAATTCAACCAGATCTTCGCGCGCTTTGAATTCCAGCTGCATCGCACCTATCGCAAGCGCAACTTCGTGATGCAATGGGGCGAGGACGATCTGGCGTTCATTACGCGCTTGTGCCGACGCTCTGGCATCTGGTTCGTGTGCGAGGAAGGCAAGCATTGCGAGCAGGTGCGCTTCGGAGACGACTATGCGCACTACCGCCGCGATCCCGAGCATCTGACGGTTGCGTATCGGCCGCACAGCGGCCTGGAGGCGGGAGGTGTCGAGTCGGTCAGCGCGCTCGAGATGCACACGATGACGTTGCCGGCGACTTACATCGTACGCACGTTCAACACCGAAACGGCAGTCTCGGATCCGATCGAGGCGGTTAGCCCCATCCGCGACGACCGCACCGCGTATGGTGAAGCGTATACCTGGGGGATGCCGAATCAGAGCGAGGACGAGGCGAAGGAGGAAGCGCAATTGCGTTGCGAGGCAGCGCTGACCGGACAGGTCGCATATCGTGGCGAGTGCGACATGCTGGACCTCACGCCCGGTTCGGTGCTGAAACTGTCCAACCGGACGTTGTCTGATGCGAAGCATGGCCTGCTTGTAGTGCGGGCGACGTGCGGAGCGAGCCGGAAGAGTGCGTATCACGTGGAATTCGACGCGATTCCGTCCGATCGCCAGTATCGAATGCCGCTGATGGAAGAAACGTGGCCACGGATCGACGGTGTCATAACCGGGACGATCGCTTCGTCGGGAGGCTGGAGAGATCCTTATCTGGATGGTCGGGGCGAATACATCGTGGATCTCCATCTGGATCGAGACACGCGGGCGCCCGGTCTGCAAAGCTGTCCAATGCGGCTGGCAAAGCCGTTCGCGGGGCCGAACCAGACCGGATTTCACTTCGGCCTTGTCGAAGGGACGGTGGTCGGCGTGAGCTTCCTGTGGGGCTGCGTGGATCTGCCGTTCATCAGCCATGTGCTGCACACCGCCCAACACACGGATCCGATCGTCGCAGGTGTCCCCTGGGGCACGCGCAATACGATCCGCACGCGCTCGAACAACACCGTCGAGTTGGATGACCGGGAGGGCCAGGAACACATCAAGGTCGCGACCGAGCACGGCAAGACGCAGCTCAATCTCGGCTATACGGTGGACCGGGACCAGCGACTGCGCGGCGAGGGCTTCGAACTGCGTACCGACGATCGGGGGCACGTCCGTGCGGGTGGCGGCCTGCTGGTGTCGTCCGACAGGCAGGAGAAGGCGATTGGACAGTCGTCCGACACGCGGCCGATGACGAACCAGTTTGCATTGACGCAGGCACAGGCTCAGGGATTGACCAACGCCGCAGCCGTCGCGCATGCGGAGATCGCGGACCTGAAGGCCGAGAACGCGTGGCTGAAGGACGAACTCGCTAGCCTTAAGACGGCCGTGATCGCGTTGTCCGCACCGAACGGCATTGGCCTGGCGACGCCGGATCGGGTGATGGTGTCGGCGGGCAAGGACGTGAGCGTCGGTACGTCGTCGCGATTCAACGTGAATGCGCTTCGGAATGTTGCTATTGCGGCAGGCGAGGTGCTGTCGCTGTTTGCGCACAAGTTCGGCATCAAGCTCTATGCCGCGCGTGGCAAGGTTCAAATCCAGGCGCAGTCGGATGCAATGGAGATGGTGGCGCAGAAAGACATGCGAATCACCAGTGCCGACGGTACTACAACCGTCAATGCCGCTAACGGGGTGGTGCTCGGCGGCGGCGGCACGGCATACATCAAGGTACAGGGCGATAACGTCGAGATCGGCGGGGCCGGTTGCCTGATCCTCAAGATCATCGAAATCCAGAAGGAAGGACCGGGTGCGCTGTCGCTGCCGCTGCCGAAATTCAGCCAGACCGATATCGCGAACGATGAGCGCTTCATTCTCAGCGATGACATCACCGGCCGACCAATTGTGAACCGGCCGTACAAGATTCAGTTGGCTAGCGGGCAGATTATCGAGGGGGTCACCAACGGTAAGGGGGAGACCTCGTTGAGCCGGGAGGACGTTGCGCGAGGGCTCAAGCTGCTGCTTCAGAACAATAAGGAAGCCTGATTCATGACCGACCAGTCAAACCAGCCAGATGGTACGGGCGGCGATGACGATGCGGTGCAGCGCTATCAACATGACACCGCAACGCGCATCGTGCCGATGAAGCGCGACCATCTTGGGCAACCGTATTGGGAGTCTTATCACACGCCGAGCAGTTTTCAGGTGCGGGCCGAGTGTCGAATCCCGCCGCACATGCCGGGCGTCATCATCTTTGTGCATGGTGTGAATTCTACGGGGGAGTGGTATGACGCGGCGGAACAGGCGTTGTATGATGGCCTTAATGATCGGTTAAATCGGCCTGAAGGCACGAAGCTGAAAGCTAACAATTACATCTCTATCGACCCTGATACGAAGAAGCCCATTCCTCGCCAGCTCGATCCTATGGCGACCGGCTATTCTCCCGTTATCCGGTTCTATTGGGGCTACAGTGCAGCCCCTGGGACGGAGCGTAACTGGCGCATCCCGATGCGCAATCCGCGCGGCTTCGATATGTGGGCACCCGCTTGCGCGAACGAGAACGGTCCGTGGTATTGGGGCGGTGGCCCTTTCCAGAATGGCACCAACAACTTGCAGCAATTGTGGAGCTACGAGGGATTCAGACGTCATGTGCTTAAGTTCGACATGGAGTCGTTGAATACAGAAGCTGATCGCCAATTGCAGGATGCCCCTCCGCGCACGTATTACGCGCACGCGGCTCAACGACTGGCCGATCTGATTGATCAGATTCGCAACGAGTGTCGGCGCGATACGGTGTCAGTGATGTCGCATAGCCAGGGGACGATGATCGCGCTGGCGGCGACCGCCCTATGTAAGACACGCGCGCCCGATGCTGTGTTCGTGATGAACTCGCCGTATGCCCTTGATGACAAGATTACGGATGCCCTGGCCTGCGGTGATGAGCGTCCCACTCCCGAGGCGCGTGTCAACACCTTCCGGAATATTGCCAATCGGATCAAGCAGGACAAGCGCGAGATGGACGAGGAGCGAATGATGCAGCTTCAGTGCGGGGCGTCAGAGGAAATGGATTTCTGGCGACCCGACAACCAGCGCAAGTCTGGTGTGCATGAGCGTGACAATCATGGCCGTCTTTACGTGTACTTCACGCCGCATGATCGTGTGATGGGGGCCGTGCCGCTGCAAAGCATCGGCTGGCAGGGGGTGGACGACAAACTGCTTCGTGAGTTGGGTGATACCGTGAAGCAGCGCATGCTGGCGCGCGGTACGCCGGTGGGCGACGCACCTGGCGAGAAGAAGTTCGGGACGTTGCCGCCGATTCCTGATGACAAGCTTGTGCCAGGAGCGAAGTCGACCGATTTTTGGAATGGCAATCGGAACATCTTTACGCCCCTCGTGAAGCTGTGGACGGTACCTCATCCTGATAAAACGGTGACGATTAACGCAGAGCAGGTGCCGAATCCAGTCACGGAAGAAGAAATGAAGTACTTCGATGTATCACGTCTGATCGCGCCGGAGATGGGTGAATGGGTCAAGAATCCAATCGATCCGAGTCAAGGGCAATACGCTGATCCAGACTACCGGTACATGCGCTCGATTTTTCAGCCGCAGCACACTGTTACTACTGAGAATATTTATAGTTCGAGACGCGCAACTCGGCTTGAGACCCAGGACGAAATGCTGCAACGACTTGACACCTATCGCGCCGAACCAACCAATCACAGTACGTTGCCGCAGCATCAGGCGTTTATGCGCCGGGTGGTGGCCTACGATTTGCCGATTGGCTTTTGTGATGCGTATGAGAGGCCAGCGTTCTGGACACGCCTGATGAAGTTTGCTGACTGGACGCAGGGCTATGACGATTATTTTGAATTTGGCGCTCCCCAAAGCATTGTCAAACCTGCCTATATCGATTGGAACACGGTGTCCGAGGAACAAAGTAAGTCGGAAGCCGAACAACTACGGCAACAGCAATGGAAGGGAGGAGCGTGATGAGATGCTCGATTGTTATCGTTGTGCTGCTAGTCCTGATGCAAGGATGTGCGGGGCAGCAGAGGCAGGTATTTTCATTGGGTGATTTCCTGAACGCGAAGGTGCTGCCTTATGATTCACCACTCCAAATCATCTATCGAATCGATGATCATCGCTTTGTTACGCTCGAGAACTATCGAGACTGCAATTATGGCCAAGCCTATTACAATGATACACGTGCTGGTATAAAAACAGGCTTGGGTAGGGCAAGTATTGAAAATTATAAAGGTAGAGTGATTAATTCAGATCCGGCTGGGCGAAATATAGCCTTTCCGTCTGGTGCGCCACCGCATCTCGGAACATCGGATCATGGCGTTGATGTTGGATTGCTGTATTCGACAGACAGCGGGAGGAGTTTTGCCGCAATGGTCTATATGCAGCACAGTTTTGATCCGTTCGAGGACTCGAAAAACTACTCGGTGTTCGTAACCAAAGACAAACTCTATATCGCAAAAAAATGGGGAGACGACGATGCCTACGTCGTTGTGTCTCCGATGGTGCCGGGAATCGACTTGAGCAGACCCTATCCGCCTGGTATTAGAGGCGAGAGTTTTGCCGCATCAAAGCGGCCTGGCGTGTTCTCACAGTTTCATACGCCGTCCGGTCAGGACCGCGTTATCTGCGACACATCGATCAAGCCGACTAACCCGGATGCGTCATTGTTACCTTAGGACATCCTGAACGTTCAGGTCAAGGCGCGCAGAAAGTATATTTAAGTATGAAAAACAATACTCTTGGCTGCATTTATTTTACATTGATATTTTCCATTTCGCTGGTTGCGTTCCTCTTCCGACTCCCTATGGGGTGGTGCTAGCCCCTGTTCCAATGCTTATCGATGGCGCAGTGGAGTCGAAAAAGGAGTCTAGAAAGCGTTCTGCGGAGATAAAGTTTTATCAAGAGGAAAATAGAAAGAGATTGGCGGTTGATTGTGAGGCTTATCGTCAAAGGGCGGATGCTGGAGACCCGGCCAGTCAGCTTAATATGAGTCGAATTCTTTATCATCAAGTTTATTTGAGGAAATCTAATTTTAATTTCGTTAATTATAATGGTGATATGTGCGGGGCGGAAAAATCAGTATCAGAGGCGAGTGAAATTGAGGGTGAGGCGGGAAAATATTTGGCAGCGGCGATGAAGGGCGAATACCCGCCGGCTTTGACATATTTTGAATGCAGGAGATATAAGGAAGGTGGGGAGTCATGGAGGCCGAGTTCAGAGGATATTGTCTTGCTGACGAGGGCATCTGAAATGAATGAGGCTCGTGCAAAATATCTGCTCGCCATGCATGTCTATTTATTTGGTATCAATGGGGTAGTGGATGAAGATCCCGAAAAGGCATATAGATTGCTGGTGGATGCCTATAAGGGCGGGGACGGTTTGGCAGCTCGCGAGATTGCGAGTATGAATGATCCTTCCAGGTATCCGGATGAGATGGTGGCGGAATCAAGGGCGGCAAAATCCGTCGTCGAAAAATATTGGAATGATTATCGTGAGAGCTATCCGGGTAATTTTTATGGGATACCGGTGGTAGGTAAGGCAAAAAATCCCGACCCGTGCTCAGATCTTTACAGAAATTAAATATTTAATGTGGGATTTGATAATGAAACTTCCAGTATGTCAGGGCGATGCGACGACACACGGCGGCATCGTAAAGACCGCTTCATCGACGTTCGACCTCGACGGCCGCAAGGTCGCGTTGTTGCATGACATCGTCTCGTGTCCGGAGCACGGTGACAACGCGATCGTTGAATGTGCCGAGGGCTACAGCGAAGGCGGCCGGAAATGGGCTGTGCATATGTGCCGAACGCGGTGCGGCAGCCAGGTGATCGCCAGCAGCACGGGGATGAAAATCGTATGAGCAGAACATGGGCCCTCCCAGGTGTCGCTGAGTATCAGTACGGCAAGCCGCCCTCGATCTGGTGGTGTGTGCTTGCCGTAGTCGTCATACAGACCGCCGGCATACTCATCACGGTATTCAACTGGGAGCAGGGTAAACCGGTGATGTCCGAACCATTCTTCGTGCGCGCGTTCCTGTTGCCGCTGCTGATATCGGGCTGCGTATGCTCGGCGATCTATTCCGGCTACGAGGATTGGATCGAGCGGGTTGATTGGTGGAATTTCCTGTGCCGCGCCGAGCGGGCTGCATGGCGGCAATGGGCACAAGCTCATGTGATGATCGTTGATAGCATCGCGTTGACGGCCGAGCCCGAGTTGGGCGAACGTCTGCTTGGCCTGGAGGGCAGCGCGCCGATCAACCCCGGCAAAATCCTGCCTTTGCCGCAAACGGAAGGCTCGGCAGGCGTATCGCGGCTTGCGGTGGTACTGGAGCAACTGACGAGCCGGTTCTCGGCCAGCCTCGTGCGTCATGATGCGTCGGGTCATGCGATCGACGTGATCCTGCAATCCGCCAACAAGGACGATCTGGCCGAACTGCGAGCGGTCTGGAAAAAACTGAATCTACCCAATCTCGTGCAGTTCTTGTGGGTGCCGTTCGATGCGAACGAGGCGAATATCGACACGTGGTTCGACAAGGACTGGACGTCCGATTTCCGGCTGTTGCTGGTCTGCCAACTGCATGCGGAGCGCATCGAGCCGGTCTGGTCCGAGGCCGCTGTGGCGATGTTGCTTACGTCGCCGCGTGTAGCCGCGAGCCTCAAGGCAACGGTCTTGCCGCAGGCGCGATTATTCCGCCCGATCGCGATGCCATCCGATTCCGTGGTGGACGGGCTGGAGACGCTGCTGTCCTCGGAGCAGACGCCACGCCGGCGAATCCGGCACGCCTGGATGAGCGATCTACCGTCCCAGGGCCGTCATGCAACGCTGGGCGCCATCAAGGACGTAAGCCTGGAGCTGCCGGTGCACGACGTCGATCGCGCGATCGGCAAACCGGGGCCGGTAAATGCGCTCTTGCTTCAGGCGCTCGCGGCGCAGATGGTCGCGCATGGCCAGGGCGCGCAACTGATTGCTTCAGTTAGCGCCCAAAAGGTGCGGCTGAACCTGGTTGGAACCGAGCTCGTTCCTGTGCCTCGCGTCGATGCAGCCTATGCGCGTCTGCTGAGCTTGTCTGTCACCGTGGGCGGGAGTTGCTGCCTGCTCGTGATGATGATTGCGTTGAATGCCCTCAACGCATCTCAAGGCTGGTTTTGGGCCTGTATAGGCGGGTTCGTCTTGCTGTTTCTGATACAACTCGGCGGCTCGTTTTTAAGGCGTAACCTGGTGGAAGATGACTTTTTCCGACAACTGCGACACATGGAAGCCCGAACATGAGAGCGCTTGATGCGTGGCGTCGGACTGTACGCGATGATTGAATAAGAAATAGAAAGGACTGGATTCCGGCTGCGTAGTGTGGAGACTTCTCGCAATCTTCCTTGCCGCAGGCCCCGTCGCCACGATCGTGGACGTCAGCAAAATTCCTCCTTGACACTCGCTGCCTAGCCGCTATCCTTCAATTCATAACCAGCCGGTTATGGATTTTGGACGACATGCAAAACGCTCAGGACACGCTTTTCAGGACACTCGCCGATCCCACGCGCCGCGCGCTGTTCGAGCGGCTCTGCGCGGAGGGCGAGCTGACGGTTGCCGCGCTGACGGCGCATGCGGGCGTATCGCAGCCGGCGGTATCGAAGCATCTGGGCGTACTGAAGCAGGCCGGGCTCGTGAGCGACCGTCACGAAGGCCGGCAGACGCACTACAGCGCGCAGCCGCAGGCGCTGGCCCCGCTGATCGACTGGACGAGCCAGATGGCGAGCTTCTGGCAGCGCCGGTTCGATGCCCTCGAAGATCTGCTCAAAAGGATGGACCAATGAACCAAGCCTCTACCGAAACGCGCTCCGTCGTCGTCGACCGCGAGCTGCCGCATCCGCCGGAGAAGATCTGGCGCGCGCTCACGCAACCGCACCTGCTCGAGGCGTGGCTGATGAAGAGCGACTTCGAGCCCGTCGCGGGCCGTGCGTTCAGCTTCCGTGCGGACTGGGGCTCGGTCGACTGCACGGTCGTCGCGATCGAGCCGCACCATACGCTGTCCTATACGTGGGCGGCCCACGGCCTCGAAAGCGTCGTCACGTGGACGCTCACGCCGACGCCGGCCGGCACGCACCTGCGCATGGAACAGGTCGGCTTCCGCCCCGACCAGGAGCAGGCGTACCGCGGCGCGCAGCACGGCTGGGTACGGTTCTTCGAGTCGCTCGAACAGGTGCTGTCGCGTCCCGACACGCAAACGGAGGCCCCCGCATGAGTGCAACGGAGCTGCAACCGTCCGAGCGCATCGACGCGCTGATCGCCGGCATTGCCGACTGGCGCGGCAAGACGTTCGCCGAACTCCGCCAGACGATCCTTGCGGCCGACGAAGGCATCGTCGAGGAATGGAAGTGGATGGGCAGCCCCGTGTGGTCGTGCGACGGGATGATCGCGGTCGCGAACGCGCACAAGGGCAAGGTGAAGCTGACGTTCATGCACGGTGCGAAACTGCCCGATCCCGACGGGTTGTTCAATGCGGGCCTCGAAGGCAATGCGCGGCGCGCGATCGATTTTTTCGAAGGCGACAAGATCGACAAGCGGGCGTTGAAGCACCTCGTGCGCGCGGCGATCGAATACAACCGCGCGCATCTGAAGAAGAACGCGCGACGGGCGGGCGCGAAGACGCGCGGCGACGAGGCGGCGTAAGGCCGTTCAAAGCGCAGGCGAAAAAAAAGCCCGACACGAGGTCGGGCATCCAAATCGGCCGCAACCGCCCGCGAGGCGGCTGCGGCACCTGCAACGGCCGCGCGCTTACGCTGCGAGCAGCGAGCGCAGCACGAACGGCAGGATCCCGCCGTGCTTGTAGTAGTCGACTTCGATCGGCGTATCGATGCGCAGCAGCACCGGCACGCGCTGCGTTTCGCCGTTCTTGCGGTGAATCACGAGCGTGACGTCCTGCTGCGGCTTGAAGTCGTCGCCGAGGCCTTCGATGTCGTACGTCTCTTCGCCGGTGATGCCGAGCGACTGCACGCTGTCCGCGCCCTTGAACTGCAGCGGCAGCACGCCCATGCCGACCAGGTTCGAGCGGTGGATGCGCTCGAAGCTGCGAGCGATCACGGCCTTCACGCCGAGCAGTTGCGTGCCCTTCGCGGCCCAGTCGCGCGACGAGCCCGTGCCGTACTCTTCGCCCGCGAACACGACGGTCGGCGTGCCGGCGGCGACGTACTGCATCGCCGCATCGTAGATCGACTGCTGTTCGCCGCTCGGCTGGTGGATCGTCAGGCCGCCTTCGACGCGCGTGCCATCCGCCTTCGCCGGGATCATCAGGTTCTTGATCCGGACGTTCGCGAACGTGCCGCGCATCATCACGTCGTGGTTGCCGCGGCGCGAGCCGTAGCTGTTGAAGTCGGCCTTCTGCACGCCGTTTTCCTTCAGCCACTTGCCTGCCGGCGAGTCTTCCTTGATCGAGCCTGCCGGGCTGATGTGGTCGGTCGTGACCGAATCGCCGAAGATGCCCAGTGCGCGCGCGCCCTTGACCGTCGGGATCGACGCGGCCGGCTCCATCGAGAAGTCGTTGCCGAAGAACGGCGGCTCGGCGATGTACGTCGACTTCGGCCAGTCGTAGACCTCGCCCGTCTCACCCTCGATCTTGCTCCAGAGGTCGCCCTTCTTGGTCAGCTTCGAGTAGTTGTCCTCGAACTTCTTCGGATCGAGCGCGAACTTGAGCAGCGCGTGGATTTCATCGCTCGTCGGCCAGATGTCGCCGAGGTAGATGTCGCGGCCGCCCTTGCCCTTGCCGACCGGCTCGGTCATCAGGTCGCGCGTGATGTTGCCGGCGATCGCGTACGCGACGACGAGCGGCGGCGACGCGAGGAAGTTCGCGCGGATGTTCGGGTGGATACGCGCTTCGAAGTTACGGTTGCCCGACAGCACGGCCGCCGCGACGATGTCGTTCTTCGTGATCGCTTCGTTCAGCTCCGGCGTCAGGTCGCCCGCGTTGCCGATACAGGTCGTGCAGCCGTACGCCGCGACTTCGAAGCCGAGCTTCGACAGGTAGGGCAGCAGGCCCGTCTTCGTCAGGTACTCGGTGACGATGCGCGATCCCGGCGCGAGCGAGGTCTTGATCTTCGGATCGACCGTGAGGCCGGCCTCGACCGCCTTCTTCGCGAGCAGGCCGGCGGCCAGCAGCACGCTCGGGTTCGACGTGTTCGTGCACGACGTGATCGCGGCGATCAGGATGTCGCCGTTCTTCACGTCGACGCCGTTGCTCGTCGTGTACTGCGTGCCCAGGTCCTCCGCCTTCTTCGCGAAGCCGTTTTCCGCGACCGGCTTCGAGAACAGGTCGGTGAACGTCGACTTGACGTGGCCGATCTCGATGCGGTCCTGCGGGCGCTTCGGGCCGGCCAGCGACGGCGCGACCGTCGTCAGATCCAGCGTCACGACCTTCGTGTAGTCGATGTCGCCGGCGTTCGGGATGCCGAACAGGTTCTGCGCCTTGAAGTAGTTTTCGAACGCGGCGATTTCGGCCTTCGTGCGGCCCGTGCCTTCGAAGTAGTCGATCGTCTTTTCGTCGACCGGGAAGAAGCCCATCGTCGCGCCGTATTCCGGCGCCATGTTACCGATCGTCGCGCGGTCCGGCAGCGACAGCGAGCGCGTGCCTTCGCCGAAGAATTCGACGAACTTGCCGACGACCTTCTCCTTGCGCAGCATTTCGGTGATCGTCAGCACCAGGTCGGTGGCCGTCACGCCTTCGCGCAGCTTGCCCTTCAACTCGACGCCGACGACGTCCGGCGTCAGGAAGTACACCGGCTGGCCGAGCATGCCGGCTTCCGCCTCGATGCCGCCCACGCCCCAGCCGACCACGCCGATGCCGTTGATCATCGTCGTGTGGCTGTCCGTGCCGACGAGGGTGTCCGGGTAGTACACGGTGTCGGCGCCGTCGGTCTTCTTGTGGACGCCGCGCGCCAGATACTCGAGGTTCACCTGGTGGACGATGCCCACGCCCGGCGGCACGACCTTGAACGTGTCGAACGCCTGCATGCCCCACTTCATGAACTGATAGCGCTCGTTGTTGCGCTGGAATTCCAGCTTCATGTTCAGGTCGAGCGCGTCCTTCTGGCGGAAGTAGTCGATCTGGACCGAGTGGTCGACGACGAGATCGACCGGGACCAGCGGCTCGATCTTCTTCGGGTTCTTGCCCGTGCGCTCGGCGACGCCGCGCATGGCCGCGATGTCGGCGAGCAGCGGCACGCCCGTGAAATCCTGCAGCACGACGCGCGACACGACGAACGGAATCTCGTCGACGCGCTTCGCGGTCGGCTTCCAGTTCGCGAGCTGCTCGATGTGCTCCTCGGTGATTTTCTTGCCGTCGTAGTTGCGCAGCACGGACTCGAGCACGATGCGGATCGACACCGGCAGGCGTTCGATCTTCGTCTTCAGTTCCTTGCCGAGCTGCGGCAGCGAGTAGAACTTGCCTTTGCCGGAACCGCTGTCGAATTCCTTGAGGGTCTTGTGGAGATTGTGGGCCATGGTGATTTTCCTGGGTTTAAGGCTAGGAAACAAAGAGTCCTGTAAATGACTGACGGCTATATCACGTACAGATCGACGTACTCATCGACCGGCATCGCTTCGAGCTTTGCCTGGTCCAGCGACACGTCGAGAATCGCTTGTTGCTGCTTGGCCGGGAAACGGCGGGCAAGGTTGGTCCGGAATTTCTCGACCAGGAGCGGGACGCCTTCGGCACGGCGCCGCCGATGGCCGAGCGGATACTCGACCGCCACTTCGGCAAGCTTCGATCCGTCCGTGAACTCGACCGTCAGCGCATTCGCGATCGATCGCTTGTCCGGATCGTGGTAATCCTGCGTGAACTGCGGATCCTCGACGCACACGGTTTTCGCGCGCAGCGCGTCGATGCGCGGGTCCGCCGCGGCCGCGTCTTCGTAGTCGGCCGCGGTCAGCCGGCCGAACAGCAGCGGCACGGCGACCATGTACTGGATGCAGTGGTCGCGGTCGGCCGGATTGGCGAGCGGGCCCTGCTTGTCGATGATGCGGAGCGCGGCCGCGTGGGTGCGGATCGTGATCCGGCGGATGTCGTCGGTCGTGCGGCCCGCGGCAGCGAGTTGCGCGTGCAGCTGCAGCGCGGCCTCGGCGGCCGTCTGCGCATGGAATTCGGCGGGGAACGCGATCTTGAACAGCACGTTTTCCATCACGTACGTGCCGTACGGGCGCTGGAAGCGGAACGGCTTGCCGTCGAACAGCACGTCGTAGAAGCCCCACGTCTTGGCGGTGAGCGCCGACGGATAGCCCATTTCACCCGTTTTCGCGATCAGCGCGAGGCGCACCGCGCGGGACGTCGCGTCGCCGGCCGCCCAGGATTTGCGCGAACCGGTGTTCGGCGCATGGCGGTAGGTCCGCAGCGCGTGGCCGTCAATGAATGCGTTGGACACCGCGTTGATCAGCTCGTCGCGCGTGAGCCCGAGGAGGCGCCCGACGACGGCCGTCGACGCGACCTTCACGAGCAGCACATGGTCGAGCCCGACCGCGTTGAATGAATTCTCGAGGGCGAGGCAGCCCTGGATCTCGTGGGCCTGGGTCATCGCGACCAGCACGTCGCGCATCGCGAGCGGCTTGCGGCCGGCCGCGCGGGCCGTGCGGGAGAGCCAGTCGGCCGTCGCCAGGATCCCGCCGAGGTTGTCGGACGGATGACCCCATTCGGCGGCGAGCCAGGTGTCGTTGAAGTCCAGCCAGCGGATCATCGCGCCGATGTCGAACGCGGCCTGGACGGGATCGAGCTGGAAGGACGTGCCGGGCACCTTCGCGCCGTTCGGCACGATCGTGCCGGGCACGACGGGGCCGAGCAGCTTGGTGCAGGCAGGGTAGGACAGCGCCTCGAGTCCGCATCCGAGCGTGTCGATCAGGCAATGACGCGCCGTCTCCAGCGCGAGCGCGCTGTCGATGCCGGGGTTCAGCACGTAGTCGACGATGTCGACGAGTACCGAATCCGGCGCGGGGCGGACGTTGGAGACCGGGGCGGACATCGAGGGGCCGGAGGGAACGCGCTTAGTTCGTTGCCGGCTTCAGCTCGTTCGACTGCGTCGGTGCTGCCGTGCCTTGCGCCATTTCCGGCGTCACGCATTCGTCCGCGAGGCGCTCGCCGCCGTTGGCGTCGGAGAACAGCATCGCCTTGGTCGGGATCACGACCAGCTTGAAGCCTGCGGCCGGATCGTAGAACGTGTCGGCGCCCGTCGTCGTGGCTTGACGCGGCAGCTTGTAGTTCTTCTTCGCCCAGTGAACCGTGACGACCTGGTCGCGCTTCATGTCGCCGGCGAGGTCGAACGACAGACCTTCCTTACAGGACCACTTGACCGCGCCGTCCGGTACCGGATCGACCTTGGCGGCCGCGCGTGCCTGCGCCTTCTTGCTGCGCGGGATGATGCGCTTGGCCGGCGCCGGGCGCTTGGCCGTGGCCTTCTTCGCGGTCGTGGTGGCCGTACCCTGGGCAAACGCGCTCGGAGCCGACACCAGCATCGTGGCGGACAAGGCGCCGATGGCGGTAGCGATCAGGAGTTTCTTCATGGAGTCAGAACCTTTCGATAATCAGTTGACAAGGGCCGGCAATCGAAACTGCCGGCCGGTTTGAAACTGCACGCGCCCCGAAAGCGCGCAGCGGCCGCTATTTTCACCTATTTGGCCGCGCGTATATCAGGTTTTCGGGCTCCGTTACGTTTTTTGTCGTTTCGCAAACGTCTGTCCGGTGGGCGAAACGTCGAATGCATGAAACGCGTGTATCGACGGGCGGCGCGCGCTCACGGCGCGACGCCCGCGGCGGCCGGGCCGAACAGCGGCGCAGCCTCGGCCGGGACGGGCTGGCCGGTGGCCCGCGCACGGCGCAGCACCGACCAGTAATACCGATAACTCGCGCGATCGTGCAGCGTATCGCCGTGGCGCGTCGGGCCCCAGTCGGCGGCCTGCGCGGCCAGCAGGATCTCGGCGGCCAGCGTGACTTCGTCGGCGCGCGGCGCGAACGCGTCGACGATCGGGCGGATCTGCGCCGGGTGGATGCTCCACATCCGCGTGAACGCGAATTCGTCGCGCGCGCGGCGGGCGTCGCCGGCGACGACGCTCATGTCGCGCACTTCCGTGGTCACGTTGTGCGACGGCGTCTTGCCGTGCGCGTGACAGGCCGCGGCGATTTCCAGCTTCGCGCGGCGTACGAGCGGGTGATCGAACTGGCCGGGCGAGCGCATCGCGGAATCGGGAATCGCGCCGTGGTGCGCGGAGACGAAATCCATCAGCCCGAAGCTCAGCGTGCCGACCGTCGGCAGCGCGGCGAGGGCGGCCGCCTGCGCGAGCGCGCCGTGCGTCTCGATCAGCACGTCGGCCGGGATCGGCTGCGCGATGCCGACCTCGCGGCGCGTGCCTTCGATGAACGCGGTCATTTCGGCCGCGTCGGCGGCGCTCGCGATCTTCGGCAGCGTGATGTAGGCGGGTGCGCGCGATGCACGCAGCACGATGCGCACGTCGTCGCGCCAGTGCGGGTGGGAAAAGTCGTGGATGCGGACGCCGACGCGGCCGAAGCGGTTCTCGGCGCTGCCGAGCAGGTCGGCGACGAGCGCCGCGTGCGCGGCTTCCTGGCCGACGGCCGCGCCGTCCTCGCAGTCGAGCGTGAGGTCGAACACGGGACCCAGCTCGGCCTGCAGCGCGAGCGACTTGCGCATCAGCTTCTCGCTGCCCGCGTAGTGATCGCAGCAGGGCAGGATCGCGGGCGGGGACGCCCCGTCGTACAGCACTTGTGCAGGAGTGAGCGCAGCCATCTCTTCTACGTGAGGGAAGCGGGTCAACGTGGCGGAAATCGGATTCGGGCAGGCTCTGGGCCGGTGCGCGGCGCGGCGCGGGGCGGCAAAACGTGCGCGAATCGGATCGGCGGCCCGGGCCGGCGGCGTGCCGGCCCGGGCCGAAGCCGGGCGCCGCGAAGGCCGCCCGGCACGATGCGTGATGCTTAGTTCTTCAGCAGGTGGGCGACGCCATCGCGCTCTTCGAGCAGCTCGGCCAGCGTGCCGTCCATCTTCTCGCGCGAGAACGCGTCGATTTCCAGGCCTTCGACGCGCTTGTATTCGCCGTTTTCGCAGGTGACCGGCACGCCGTAGATGATGTCTTCGGGGATGCCGTACGAGCCGTCCGACGGGATGCCCATCGTGACCCACTTGCCGTTCGTGCCGAGCACCCAGTCACGCACGTGGTCGATCGCCGCGTTGGCTGCCGACGCCGCCGACGACAGGCCGCGCGCTTCGATGATCGCCGCGCCGCGCTTGCCGACGGTCGGGATGAACGTGTCGCGGTTCCACACGTCGTCGTTGATCAGCTTCAGCAGCGATTCGCCTTCGGCGGTCGCGAAGCGGAAGTCCGGGTACATCGTCGGCGAGTGGTTGCCCCACACGGCGAGCTTCTCGATCGACGCGACCGGCTTGCCCGACTTCGCGGCGAGCTGCGACAGCGCGCGGTTGTGGTCGAGGCGCAGCATGGCCGTGAAGTTCTTCTTCGGCAGATCCGGCGCCGACTTCATCGCGATGTACGCGTTCGTGTTCGCCGGGTTGCCGACGACCAGCACCTTCACGTCGCGGCTCGCGACTTCGTTCAGCGCGGCGCCCTGAACCGTGAAGATTTCGGCGTTCGCCGACAGCAGGTCCTTGCGCTCCATGCCCTTCGAGCGCGGACGCGCACCGACCAGCAGCGCGACGTCTGCATCCTTGAATGCGACCTTCGGATCGTCGGTGATCACGACGCCTGCGAGCAGCGGGAACGCGCAATCGTCGAGTTCCATCACGACGCCCTTGACGGCGCCTTGGGCTTGCGGGAGGTCGAGCAGTTGCAGGATGACCGGCTGGTCCTTGCCGAGCAGGTCGCCGTTCGCGATGCGGAACAGCAGGGAGTAAGCGATTTGACCTGCGGCGCCGGTGACGGCAACGCGCTTTGCGGGCTTAGCCATTGAAAATCTCCAGGACGGGTGAAGCGTTGGACGCGAGCGAAAACGCCATTCTATGCGCGTTGTGCGTAGCGTTGCATTGAAGCAGGGCGGAGGACTCGCGATGGCAGACGCGGTGAACCTGGAGACGGCCGTGGCACGTAGCCGGGGACGCGCTGTTGCACCCGCGAACCCTTGCTCGACCGGGAGTGTAGGAGCCGTCACGCGCAAAGTCAAACGGTATCATATGTCTTATATAAGACAGATGTTTTGCGGAAATTGAGTGGACGAAAAAGTGCGGTTTGTGATGAAATGCGCGCCATGACATCGAACCAGGCGAACACCGCGAATCAAACCGGCGCAGGCGGCCCAGGGCAGCCGGGCGCGGGCGATCCCGCAGCCTCGCCCGCGGCGTCCGCGTCGCCGACGTTCAGCCCGTTATACCAGCAGATCAAGTCATTGATCACGCAAAGTCTCGAATCCGGCGAATGGAAGCCGGGCGAGATCATTCCCAGCGAAGTAGAGCTCGCGGCCCGCTACAAGGTCAGCCAGGGCACCGTGCGCAAGGCGATCGACGAGCTGGCCGCCGAAAACCTCGTGGTCCGGCGGCAGGGCAAGGGCACTTTTGTTGCAACGCACAACGAAGATCGCGCGCAATTCCGCTTTCTGCGTCTGCTGGCCGACGACGGCGCCGAGCACCCGCACGTGAGCCGCCTGCTCGAATGCCGGCGCCTGCGCGCGCCGGCCGAGATCGCGCGGCAGCTCGACCTGAAGCCCGCCGATCCGGTCGTGCAGGTGCGCCGCCTGCTGGAATTCGACAGCGAAGTGACGGTGCTCGACGAGATCTGGCTGCCGGGCGCGATGTTCCGCGGGCTGACGTTCGAGCGGCTGAGCGAGTACAAGGGGCCGCTCTACGCGATGTTCGAGACGGAGTTCGGGACGCGGATGATCCGCGCGACGGAGAAGATCCGCGCGGTCGCGGCGGATCCGGCGGTGGCCGACCTGCTGCACGTGCCGGCGGGCTTCCCGCTGCTGTCGGTCGAGCGCGTGTCCTATACGTATGGGGACCGGCCGGTGGAAGTGCGTCGCGGCTGGTATGTCACAACCGGGTACTACTATCAGAATGACTTGAGCTGACGACGTTCGGTTCAGCCGCGTGCATTCGCGTTTCCCACGCTCGCGAAGCACGTTTCGGGCCGCCTTTGTTCGTGTTCGCGCAATGATCCAGAGCAGACTTTCGCTGCAGCGCGATATAAAAAGGCGCTAAAATCGCGGATTAGTGTGACAACATAGTAGGGGTCTAGCATGACTGACGCAGTAAGAAAGCCGAGGCCGGAATACCGGAACATCGGAATCGGCGACATCACGTTGAAATATCGCATGCCCCTGGCGGCGATATTGTCGATTCTCCATCGTATCAGCGGCGCGCTGCTGTTCCTGTTCCTGCCGTTCCTGCTGTTCCTCTTCGACCAGAGCCTCACCTCCGAGCTCAGCTTCGAAGTCTTCAAGGCTTTCCTCTCCAACATCGTCGTCAAGCTGATCGTCCTCGCGTTGTCGTGGGCCTTCTTCCACCATTTCTGCGCCGGCATTCGCCACCTGCTGATGGACGTCAACCACGACGCCGTCACGAAGGAAGGCGGCAAGCGGACGGCCGTCGTCGTCTTTGTCATCTCGATCGCGCTGACGATCGCCATGGCACTCAAACTGTTCGGAGCATTCTAAGAAAATGGCAGCCAACAACCGAATCGGCTCGAAGCGCCTCGTCGTCGGCGCTCACTACGGCCTGCGTGACTGGCTCGCGCAGCGCGTCACCGCCACGATCATGGCGGTCTACACGGTCATTCTGCTCGTCCTGTTCTTCGGCGCGCACGATTTTTCGTACGAAGGCTGGGCATCGATCTTCGCCGCGCAATGGATGAAGCTCGCGACCTTCGTGATGCTGCTTTCCCTCTTCTACCACGCATGGGTCGGCGTGCGCGACATCTGGATGGACTACGTGAAGCCCGTCGGTGTGCGCCTGCTGCTGCAATCGCTGACCATCGTCTGGCTGCTCGCATGTGCGGGCTACGCCGCGCAGATTCTCTGGAGAGTGTAAAGAATGGCTGCAATCAAAACTTCCCTCCCGCGCCGCAAGTTCGACGTCGTGATCGTCGGCGCAGGCGGCTCCGGCTTGCGCGCAGCGCTGCAACTGTCGCGCGCGGGCCTGTCGGTCGGCGTGCTGTCGAAGGTGTTCCCGACGCGTTCGCACACGGTGGCCGCGCAAGGCGGGATCGGCGCGTCGCTCGGCAACATGAGCGAAGACAACTGGCACTTCCACTTCTACGACACGATCAAGGGCTCGGACTGGCTCGGCGACCAGGACGCGATCGAGTTCATGTGCCGTGAAGCGCCGAACGTCGTGTACGAACTCGAACACTTCGGCATGCCGTTCGACCGCAACGCGGACGGCACGATCTACCAGCGCCCGTTCGGCGGCCACACCGCGAACTACGGCGAGAAGCCGGTCCAGCGCGCTTGCGCGGCCGCCGACCGTACCGGTCACGCGCTGCTGCACACGCTGTACCAGCAGAACGTCGAGGCGAAGACGCAGTTCTTCGTCGAATGGATGGCGCTCGACCTGATCCGCGACGCGGACGGCGACGTGCTCGGCGTGACGGCCCTCGAGATGGAGACGGGCGACGTCTACATCATGGAAGGCAAGACGACGCTGTTCGCGACGGGCGGCGCAGGCCGGATCTTCGCGGCGTCGACGAACGCGTTCATCAACACCGGCGACGGCCTCGGCATGGCAGCCCGCTCGGGCGTCGCGCTGCAGGACATGGAGTTCTGGCAGTTCCACCCGACCGGCGTCGCCGGCGCGGGCGTGCTGATCACCGAAGGCGTGCGCGGCGAAGGCGGTATCCTGCGCAACGCGAACGGCGAGCGCTTCATGGAGCGCTACGCGCCGACGCTGAAGGATCTGGCGCCGCGCGATTTCGTGTCGCGTTCGATGGACCAGGAAATCAAGGAAGGTCGCGGCGTCGGTCCGAACAAGGATCACGTGCTGCTCGACCTGTCGCACATCGGCGCCGAGACGATCATGAAGCGTCTGCCGTCGATCCGCGAAATCGCGCTGAAGTTCGCGAACGTCGACGCGATCAAGGAACCGATCCCGGTCGTCCCGACGATCCACTACCAGATGGGCGGCATCCCGACCAACATCCACGGTCAGGTCGTCGGCACGTCGCGCGATCACAAGGAACCGATCAACGGCTTCTACGCAGTGGGCGAATGCTCGTGCGTGTCGGTGCACGGTGCGAACCGTCTCGGCACGAACTCGCTGCTGGATCTCGTGGTGTTCGGCCGTGCGGCCGGCAACCACATCGTTCAGCACGTGAAGAACCAGAAGGAACACAAGCCGCTGCCGGCCGATGCGGGTGAGTTCTCGCTGGCGCGCCTGAACAAGCTCGACACGTCGAGCTCGGGCGAGTACACGCAGGACGTCGCGAACGACATCCGCGCAACGATGCAGAAGCACGCAGGCGTGTTCCGCACGTCGGCGCTGCTGAAGGAAGGCGTGGACCAGATGGCCGGCCTGAAGGCGCGCGTGGAAAACATCCACCTGAAGGACAAGTCGAAGGTGTTCAACACCGCGCGCGTCGAAGCGCTCGAGCTGGAGAACCTGATCGAAGTGGCCCGCGCGACGATGGTGTCGGCGGAAGCGCGCAAGGAAAGCCGCGGCGCGCACGCGCACAGCGACTACGAACACCGCGACGACGACAACTGGCTGCGCCACACGCTGTGGTACAGCGAAGGCGATCGCCTCGACTACAAGCCGGTTCAAATGAAGCCGCTGACGGTCGAATCCGTGCCGCCGAAGCCGCGCACGTTCTAAGCCGAGTCAAAGGAATCCGAAATGGCAAAACGCATTTTTGAAGTCTACCGCTACGATCCGGACAAGGACGCAGCGCCGCGCATGCAGACGTACGAGCTCGATATCCAGCATGAGCGCATGCTGCTCGACGCGCTGGTCAAGCTGAAGGCACTGGACGAGACGCTGTCGTTCCGCCGTTCGTGCCGCGAAGGCGTGTGCGGTTCGGACGCGATGAACATCAACGGCAAGAACGGTCTCGCGTGCCTGACGAACCTGAACGACCTGCCGCAGAAGATCGTGCTGCGTCCGCTGCCGGGCCTGCCCGTCGTGCGCGACCTGATCGTCGACATGACGCACTTCTTCAACCAGTACCACTCGATCAAGCCGTACCTGATCAACGACGCGCCGCCGCCGGAGAAGGAACGCCTCCAGTCGCCGGAAGAGCGCGACGAGCTCGACGGCGTGTACGAGTGCATTCTGTGCGCGAGCTGCTCGACGTCGTGCCCGAGCTTCTGGTGGAACCCGGACAAGTTCGTCGGCCCGGCCGGCCTGCTGCAGGCTTACCGCTTCATCGCGGACAGCCGCGACACCGCCACCGGCGAGCGCCTCGACAATCTGGAAGACCCGTACCGTCTGTTCCGTTGCCACACGATCATGAACTGCGTCGACGTTTGCCCGAAGGGCCTGAACCCGACGAAGGCGATCGGCAAGATCAAGGAACTGATGGTTCGCCGCGCGGTTTAAAGTCGAGATGAGCGACGATTCGCATCAATCCGACCCTCACCGCCGCGCGCGCCTGCGCTGGCGCGCGCGGCGGGGTCTGCTGGAGAACGACATCGTATTCGAGCGTTTCTTCAGCCGATACGAGCATGACCTCACCGATGCAGACGTAGGCGCGTTGTCGCGCCTGCTCGATCTGAGCGACAACGACCTGATGGACTTGCTCCTCGCGCGCAAGGAACCAGAGGGCGACCTAGACAGCCCGGAGATTCACCGGCTGTTGGAGATGCTGCGCAACGTGTAACGCCGAGGTGTAACGCGTTGTGCCCGTTATCGAATCCCGTTTCTTTATTTCGATTGAGGATGTGCCATGACTCCGTCTGATGTTAAAGCCACGCTATCGTTCAGCGACAACTCGCCGAGCGTCGAAATGCCGATCTACAAGGGCACGATGGGCCCGGACGTAATCGACATCCGCAAGCTGTACGGCCAGACCGGCAAGTTCACGTACGACCCGGGCTTCATGTCGACGGCAGCTTGTAATTCGGCGATCACGTACATCGACGGCGACAAGGGCGAGCTGCTGTATCGCGGTTACCCGATCGACAACCTCGCGCAAAACGCCGACTTCCTCGAAAGCTGCTACCTGCTGCTGAAGGGCGAACTGCCGAACGCGGCGCAGAAGAAGGAGTTCGTCGACACCGTCACGAAGCACACGATGGTGCACGAGCAGATGCACTTCTTCTTCCGCGGCTTCCGTCGCGACGCGCACCCGATGGCGGTGCTGGTCGCGGCCGTCGGCGCGCTGTCGGCGTTCTATCACGACTCGCTCGACATCAACGACCCGCGTCACCGCGAAGTGTCGGCGATCCGCATGATCGCGAAGCTGCCGACGCTCGTCGCGATGGCGTACAAGTTCAGCATCGGCCAGCCGTTCGTCTATCCGAAGAACGAACTGTCGTACAGCGCGAACTTCATGCACATGATGTTCTCGAACCCGTGCGAAGAGTACAAGGTCAACGACGTGCTGGTCCGCGCACTCGACCGCATCCTGATCCTGCACGCCGATCACGAGCAGAACGCATCGACGTCGACGGTCCGCCTGGCCGGCTCGTCGGGCGCGAACCCGTTCGCGTGTATCGCCGCCGGTATCGCGTGTCTGTGGGGCCCGGCGCACGGTGGTGCGAACGAAGCCGCGCTGAACATGCTCGAGCAGATCGGTTCGCCGGACAACATCCCCGAATTCATCAAGCAGGTGAAGGACAAGAATTCGGGCGTGAAGCTGATGGGCTTCGGTCACCGCGTGTACAAGAACTACGACCCGCGTGCGAAGCTGATGCGCGAAACCTGCTACGAAGTGCTGAACGAACTGGGCCTGCACGACGACCCGCTGTTCAAGCTCGCGATGCAGCTCGAGAAGATCGCGCTGGAAGACGAATACTTCGTGTCGCGCAAGCTGTACCCGAACGTCGACTTCTACTCGGGTATCGTTCAGCGCGCGCTGGGCATCCCGACGTCGATGTTCACGTGTATCTTCGCGATGGCACGTACGGTCGGCTGGATCGCGCAGTGGAACGAAATGATTGCGGATCCGGAGCAGAAGATCGGCCGTCCGCGTCAGCTGTTCATCGGCGACACGCCGCGCGAAGCGAAGCCGCTCAACGCACGTTGAACCGTGCGCGGCGCGAACGGCCGTCAGGCCGCTCGCGTCCGGCAATCGCAATGCCACGACACCCCGGTGGGTCATCCCGCCGGGGTGTTTTCATTTGTGCGGCCGACGCTGGCGCGAGGTAAGCGCTCGATGCACACCGTCCGTTCATGAGCGTGCAACACGGGCAATCTGATTCCCATCGGATGTGCAATGGGATTGACATCCTCCGCTGCCTTCGGGCAGGGAGGATGTCAAGGTCATGCTTTACGCTCCCAACGTTCGTTGCCGATTGGCTAAAGGCGTTCTTACCATTCGCGCCGAATGCCGGTCTTTACGATGTGCGCGTCATAGTCGGCTTCGGAACTGAGCTGGGCTCTAAGGGCATTGTAATAGTCAGGAGCCTGAACACCATGGACCTGATGCTGGCTACCATTTGGCGCCTGATAATATGGGTTCATTCCGGGCCGATCCGGCACGGCGACGGCCTGCGGATATACCGGCTGACGCGCGGCTAATTCCCGATCAACTTGACGAGCGGTGTGCGCATGCGATTGCGGGACGTAAACGCCACGAAACTCTGACGGCGGAATACTGCGACGGGTGTCTTCGTACGGAGTTGCATATGCCGCTGGGGCACTGGCGTGCGCTGTCACCATGAAAGTATTCTGCATCCGATGGTAGGCCTGCGATTGCCCCTGCGGTGACAAACTTGTTGTTCGTTGATCCCTCGCCATCATCCCGAGAATCTGCTCAGGCGTCATACCGTACTCCTTCGCTGCCTCAAAGTCTTTACGTTGTTCGGGACTCAACGAGCGAAGCAGCTCTTCCGTCGAGGGCGCGCGTGTTTCAGTATCCAGTGGGCCGTATCCATGGCGCTCGAGCGCGACGGACAGCGCCCCATGCGCAGAGTTTTCCACAGCCATGCGCGCGGCGCGCGCCCTCTGTTGAGGATCCGAGCTACCGTGTATCCGGGTAACGTCGATATCGCTCCGCGCCACTTGACCGTCGTGTGATTGATTAAATGCAATGTGCTGATCTCGCATCTGGTCTTGAGAAAGGATACCGTGTCGCCTTACGCTGCTATAGGTGCCGGCAAACGCGGGATTAGTCGTCGTTGGCGCGGAAGATGGACGCCCGTTGAATGCCGGCGGCATCCCATGGATAGGCGGCTGCGTGTGAGAGGCGGGCCCAGTCCCCGACCCTGCCCCCGAGCCGGGCGCTGGGTACGGTTCATGAAAATCAGTCGTGTAAGCGCTGTTGCCGTACGTAACTCGAGACAAGTTGTTGCTGCTCGTCATGTGGTTTCTCCGGTTAACACAAGGTGTAGTGCCGATATTAATGATGTACGGCGACCCGGAAGCCTCACTCACGCGCAATAAAAGCATGAAACGCGAACCGGAGAACGCTTCAATCCGGAAGCGGTAATTGACCGGGAGGAGTGCAACTAAAGATTGCGCCTGTGAAGGCATTCTTCCGCCTGCGCGACGAGTTCGGCCGGCGCGAGCAGAACCTCTGGCAGCAGATGCGCGCTGATCGCGCGCGAAGTCGAATCGAAGGTGCGGGCGCCATTTGGCTCGCACTCGTCGGGATCGAGGCCGTTCAGGCGTGCGGTGCCGATCAGGCCATACGCGATCCGGCACGGCGCTCCAGCGACGGCGGCCGCGTGTCGAGCGCGGGCGCATCGTCGTCGGGCGCGTGGCCGTGCTGCTTGAAGAACTGCCGGTACGCGCCGGGCGTCATGCCGTGCGCGGCGAGGAACTGGCGGTTGAAGTTCGCGGCATTCGCAATGCCGCAGCGCGCGGCGACCGTCGCGATCGGCCAGTCGGTGCCGACGAGATGGCGGCACGCGTGCGCGAGCCGCAGCCGTTGCACGTAGCGGCCGACGCTTTCGCCGAGATGACGCGCGAACAGCCGCTGCAGCGTGCGTTCGGACAGGTGCGCGACGGCCGCGAGCGCGTCGATGCGCAGCGGTTCGTGGAACTGCCGGTCGATCGCGTCGAGCACGCGATCGAGGCGTTCGGCGCCGGGTGCGGTGGAGTCGACCGAGGACGTGGCTGCGTCGGGGCGATCGTAGGCCTGCGCGGTGGCGAGCGGTTCGCCGCCGGCTTCCGCGAGATCGGCAAGCGTGTCGAGCGTGGCCGCGAGCCGTACGCGCGGCGACGGATCGAGCAACCGCGGCAGCCGCGCGCGCATCGCACGGGCCGTCTCCACGTCGAAGCGCAGGCCCGGCGCCGCGCGCCGCAGCAGCGAGCGCAGCGGCGCGTATTCGGGGCAGCAGTCGGCCAGCCGCCGTACCCAGTCCCCGTCGAACCAGACGACGAGCGCGACCTCGGGCGCGCCGCGATCGATGCGCGCGTTCGACGACCACGTATGCGGCAGGTTCGGCGGCACGAGCACGAGATCGTCATCCGCGTAGCGCGCGACGTGATCGCCGATGAAGCGCTGGCCGCGGCTGTTGAGCGTCAGCGTCAGTTCGTACTCGGGATGGCGATGCCACTCGAACGGAATGCGCGCGAGCTGACGGTGATACACGCGGATCGAACAGCCGGACGCGAACGTCACATGCTCGTATTGCGGTTTCATCGCAGCCTCCGGAAGGGGTGGGCAGCGCGCCGTGGCATGATCGTGAGCGATCTTCACGACGGAGCGATGCCATGTTTTCACATGTTTGCGTGGGCGTCGGCGATACGGCGCGCGCCTACGATTTCTACGCGCCGTTGTTCGCCGAACTCGGGTTGCGCGTCAAATTCCACGAACCGGACGGCTGGTCGGGCTGGATGCCGGCCGACGCCGACCGGCCGCTGTTCTTCTTCGGCAAGCCGCTCGACGGACGCGCGCCCGAACCGGGGAACGGCCACACGATCGCGTTCGATGCGCCGACCCGCGATCACGTCGATCGCTGCCATGCGCTCGCGCTTCAGCACGGCGGCGCCTGCGAAGGGCCGCCTGGCCTCCGACCGCACTATCACCGCGACTACTACGGCGCGTATTTCCGGGACCCGGACGGCAACAAGCTGTGCGTGGTCTGCCATCGTCCCGAGTAACGCACGGTTGTCAGGATTGTATCGATTGTTGGCTGGATAGTGTCGATGATGGCCGTGCGGCGGCCGTACGCTGAGTGCTCATCAAAACGCGATTCAGCGAGGAGACAAGCGATGCACCTGACGATTGACGATCTGCCGGCCGCGATCCGCACGGCGAAACGGGCGCTGCGCGCCGACTTGCCCGGCTACGCGGCCACGTTCCGCGAAGTGGAGGGCGACATCGCGCGGCAGGTCGACGCGATCCGCCGCGCGCACGCGCATGGCGATGACGTGATTCCGGTCGTGCCGTTCGCGGATGTCGCGGGCGGGACCGTCGATCCGCTTGCGGTTGCCGCGATCCGCACGCACGGCGCGGTCGTGATCCGCGGCGTGTTCGATGCGCGGCAGGCACGCGACTGGAACGACGAGATCGGCGCGTATCTGGATGCGAACCGTTTCACCGAGCGGCTGCATGCGCGCGCGGAAGACCGCTATTTCGGCAACCTCGCGTCGGGCAAGCCGCAGATCTACGGCGTCTACTGGTCGAAGCCGCAGGTGGCCGCGCGCCAGTCGCCGGCGCTCACGCAGGCGCGGGTGTTCCTGAACCGCCTGTGGCAGCATGCGGACGGTACGCACACGCATTTCGATCCCGACCAGGTGCCCGCCTACGCGGACCGGATTCGTCGCCGACCGCCCGGCTCGGCGTCGCTCGGGCTGTCGCCGCACGTCGACGGCGGCTCCGTCGAGCGCTGGCTCGGCGCGAATTTCCGCCAGGTTTATCGCCACGTGCTGGCCGGCCGCTGGCGCGATTACGATCCGTTCGATGCGGCGTTCCGCCCCGACGTCGAGGAGATTCCGTCGCCGGCCGTGTGTTCGATGTTCCGCACGTTCCAGGGCTGGACCGCGCTGACGCCGCAGGGGCCCGGCGACGGCACGCTGCAGCTGATCCCGGTCGCGAACGCGATGGCCTATGTCGTGCTGCGCGCGCTGCAGGACGACGTCGCCGACGACGACCTGTGCGGCGCGCGTCCCGGCCGCGCGCTGTCGATCCGCCCCGAATGGCACGCGCTGCTGCTCGACGCACTGGTGCCGATCCCGCACATGGAACCGGGCGACGCGGTGTTCTGGCACGGCGACGTCGTGCATGCGGTCGAGGACGCGCATCGCGGCAGCGGCGACAGCAACGTGATGTACATCGCGGCTGCGCCCGGCTGCGCGAAGAACGATGCGTACCTGCAGCGGCAGCGGCTCGCGTTCCTGCGTGGCGACAGCCCGCCCGATTTCCCGGCCGACCATTTCGAGGTCGATTTCGACGGCCGTGCGGGGGAGGGCGATCTCACGGCGCTCGGCCGTGCGCAGATGGGATTCGAGCCCGGCGCGTAACGCGCGGGCGGTGGGCGAAACGGCCATTCGCGAGACGGCGGGCGGCCCGTCTGCCGAATCCGCTGCATGGTGCGCGCAATTCGACGCAATCGGCTGTCGGCGCCGCCGAAATCGACGCGAATTGCGCAAATTGGCTTCCGATAATGGTCCGGACACAACGCCGCCGGCCCGTGCACCGCACGGAGGCGGCGCAGATCATGGAGGAGTCGATGCAATTCACGCAAGCGATCGTTCGCCGTCCCGCGCCGTCCTGCGGCGCGGGCCTGACCACCGCCGAACTCGGCGCACCCGATTACGACAAGACGCTCACGCAGTTCCATGCATACTGCGACGCGCTACGCATGCTCGGCGTCGAACTGACCGAATTGCCGCCGCTCGATGCGTTTCCCGATTCGCATTTCGTCGAGGACGTCGCGGTCGTCACGCCGGAATTCGCGGTGATCACGCGCCCCGGCGCGCCCGCGCGGCGCGGCGAGACCGCGCACATCGAAGCGGCGCTGCGCGTGCATCGCGAACTGCTGCCGATGCAGCAGGGCCGCCTCGACGGCGGCGACGTGATGCTGGTCGGCAAGCGCTTCTTCATCGGCCTGACGAGCCGTACCGACAGGGAAGGCATCGCCGCATTCGAGTCGCTGGTGTCGCGCTACGGCTACTCGGTCGTCGCGGTGCCGGTCGGCGCCGGCCTGCACCTGAAATCGGTCGTCAACGCGCTCGGCGACGACACGCTGCTCGTGACCGACGCGCTGGCCGCGCATCCGGCGTTCGCCGACTATCGCCGGATCGCGATCCCGGCCGCCGACGAATACGCGGGCAACACGCTGCGCGTGAACGGCACGCTCATCACGCCGGCCGGTTATCCGCGCGTGCATGACGCGATCGCGTCGCTCGGCATGCCGCTGCACGTGATCGACACGAGCGAGTTCCGCAAGATGGACGGCGGCCTGACCTGCCTGTCGCTGCGGTTCTAGCCGATTGGCGCGCGGCGGCTTCGGCCGGATAATGTG
Organism: Burkholderia sp. BCC1047; assembly: GCF_902833155.1. Classification (NCBI taxonomy): domain Bacteria; kingdom Pseudomonadati; phylum Pseudomonadota; class Betaproteobacteria; order Burkholderiales; family Burkholderiaceae; genus Burkholderia; species Burkholderia sp. BCC1047. Next base: position 28,105 of record NZ_CADFEH010000004.1, read on the forward strand.
GCCCCGCGCGGAACGGCAGACGTTCCGCGCATGAGCCACGACCCGACCGGAGCGAACGCGGATGACCGACAAGAAGATGCAGCTCGACAAGATCGATCTCCGGATCCTCGACATCCTGCGTACCGACGGACGGATTTCCTACCGGAAGCTGTCGGAGCTCGTGAATCTCACGCCGCGGCCGTGCCAGGCGCGCGTGGAGCGGCTCGAGGCGCTCGGCGTGATCGAAGGGTACCGCGCGGTGATCAAGGCGCCGCGCGCGACCAAGCCGATCGTCGTGATCGCGCAGATCGTGCTGGCCGATCACGGGCGTTCGCAAGCGCCGTTCGAAGAGGAAATGCGCGCGAATCCGGCCGTGCTCGATTGCTGGCTGGTGAGCGGCACGTTCGATTTTCTCGTGCGGCTCGCGTGCGAGGATCTCGACGAGTACCGGCGGATCGCGAACGCGTGGCTGGAAAGCCCGCGGTTCCGGATCGAGAAGATCGTGACGACGGCCGAACTGCAGTCGATCAAGCGCAGCGTTGCGTGATGCGACCGGCCCGGCAGGGCCGGTTTCGACGCGAATGACCGAATCAATCGATTTGCATTCCGAATTGAATCGGCTGGCCGGTTCACAATCAAGGGGAACACCATGGATGCGATGCAAGCGGCGACGGACACGGCCGCATCGTCCGGGACGACGCTGAAGCGCCGTCTGCAGGGCCGCCACATCGCGATGATCGCGATCGGCGGGTCGATCGGCACGGGGCTGTTCGTCGCGTCGGGCGCGTCGGTCGCGCAGGCGGGGCCGGGCGGGGCGATCGCCGCGTATATCGCGATCGGGATCATGGTCTACTTCGTCGTGACCGGGCTCGGCGAGATGGCCGCGCTGATGCCGGTATCGGGCTCGTTCGCGATCTACGGCGAGAAGTACGTCGACGAAGGCTTCGGCGTCGCGCTCGGCTGGACCTACTGGTACAGCTGGGCGGTGACGATCGCGATCGAGCTGGTCGCCGCGCAGATCGTGATGCGCTACTGGTTTCCGTCGGTGCCGGGCGTGTGGTGGGGCGCGGGCTTCCTCGTGCTGATCTTCCTGCTCAATACGCTGTCGGTGCGCGGCTTCGGCGAATCGGAATACTGGTTCTCGCTGATCAAGGTCGTCACCGTGATCGCGTTCATCGCGGCCGGGCTGCTGATCGCGGCCGGCGTGCTGGGCGGCGGGCATACCGGCACCGGGCATCCGGTCGGCTGGCGCAACTTCACGACCGGCGACGCGCCGTTCGTCGGCGGTGTGCACGCGATGATGAGCGTCGCGCTGATCGCGGGCTTCTCGTTTCTCGGCACCGAGCTGGTCGGCATCACGGCCGGCGAATCGGAGAACCCGCGCAAGACGATTCCGCGCGCGGTGAAGCAGATCTTCTGGCGGATCATGCTGTTCTACGTGCTCGCGATCTTCGTGATCGGCCTGCTCGTGCCGTACACCGATCCGAACCTGCTGAAGAGCGACGTGACCGACATCGGCGTGAGCCCGTTCACGCTCGTGTTCAGCCACGCGGGATTCCCGCTCGCGGCCGGTGCGATGAATCTGGTGATCCTGACGGCCGTGCTGTCGGCCGGCAATTCCGGGACCTATGCGGCGACGCGGATGCTGTACAACCTCGCCTCGGAAGGGCGCGCGCCGGCCGTGTTCGCGACGCTGTCGCCGGGCGGCGTGCCGCGCAACGCGCTGTACGCGACGATGGCCGTCGGCGGGTTGTGCTTCCTCACGTCGTTGACCAACAACCAGCGCATCTATCTGTGGCTGCTGAATACGGTCGGCATCACCGGCTTCATCGCGTGGCTCGGCATCGCGGTCTGCCATTACCGGTTCCGCAGGGGATTCCTGAAGCAGGGTTATCGACTCGATCAACTGCCGTATCGCGCGAAATGGTTTCCGTTCGGGCCGGTGTTCGCGGTCGCGGTCTGCATCGTGATTTCGCTCGGCCAGGATTACCAGGCGTTCTTCGCGGCGCGCATCGACTGGATGGAAGTGTTGTCGATCTACGTATGGATTCCGCTGTTCGTCGCGATCTGGTGGACGTATCGCCGCGCGCGCAAAAGCCGGCTCGTGCGCTACGAGGAGATGGACATCGGGCCGTGGCTCACGCGCTCGGTGGAAGCCGTCGACGCGGCCGCCGCGCAGCACGGGCAGCCGCGCTGATCCTGCGTGAAATCCGCCCGTGCGCGCACGTTCCGCGGTACGTGCCGGGCCGTTACTTGTCCAGCTCCGGATAGTGCCGGAAGATCCCCATGTCGTTGAACGGGATGCGGCGTTCCGACTCCAGGTAGCGCGCGACGGGCGGATGCCGCGCGACGCGATCGTGTAGCGCGACGAGCGCCGCGACCTTGCGCTCCGCGCGCTTCATCGCTTTCGGGAACGCATAGCGCAGGCCCTCGATCAACTGGAACATCGTCAGGTCCGCGTAGCTCAGCGCGCTGCCCGCGATATAGCCGCGCTTGTGCGGGTTCTGTTCGAGCACGCGATCGAAGTAGCCGAGGAATTTCGGCAGCCGGTTCTCGAGGAAATCGGCCGCGCGCTCGGCCGCTTCCGCTTGCTGGTCCTCGTAGTACAGGCCACTGCCGATCGGATGGTGCGTGTCGTGGATCTCGGTGATGAAATCGGCGGCGGTCAGCTGGATCTGATGGACCCACAGCCGGCCGGCTTCGTCGTCGGGCGCGAGCCCGAGCCGCGCGCCGAGAAACAGCAGGATGTTCGCGGTCTGCCCGACGACCACGTCGCCCGCCTTCAGGAACGGCGGCGCGAACGGCACGCATTCGGCCTTCGCGCTGTCCATCATGCGCATCATGGCCGACACGCCCATCCCGCGCCCCGATTCGCGCGCGACGTCGACGTAATCGGCTTCGGCCGCTTCGAGCGCGAGCCGCACATATTCGCCGCGGCCCTGGATTTCAGGCCAGTAATAGAGTTCGTACCGCATGCAAGGCTCCTGTCTGGTCGATGCGCCGGGACGCACGCATCGCGATGGCGGGAAGGGCGGCCGCGCGCCGCCCGTTGCGAATAGATAGTCTATGAGATCGAGTGCGAAATGCCAGTGGCGCCTGTACGGTTCGCATGGCTTGATTCGGAAATGAGCGTTTCCTATAATGGCGCATGGCTACGAAAATTGCAGCGAACGTGGGCAGGCCGCGAGAATTCGATATGGAGGAAGCGCTGGACGGCTTCGTCCGCGTCTTTCGCGAGCGTGGCTATCACGCGACTTCGATCGGCGATCTGTCCCGGGAGACGGGGCTCACCGCCGGCAGTCTTTACAAAGCCTTTGCCGACAAGAACGCCATATTCGTCGCCGCGTTGAACCGGTACATCGATCGGCGCGTCAGCGAGCTCAACACGATCCTTGCCGATGAAAAAAACGGACGGGACAAGGTGCGAGCACTCCTGCGCTTTTACGCGGACGTCTCGCATGGAGACGAGGGTCGAAAGGGCTGTCTGGTCGTCGGCGGCGCCATCGTTCTGAGTACGCTGGATAGCGAGATCGCCGGCATCGTCCACAAATCGATGCAGAGAATCGAGCGTCTTCTTCGCGATTTGATCAAGCAAGGGCAGGCCGATGGATCCGTCGATGCCGCGCTGAACGCGCAAGCCACGTCGAGTTGTCTGTTTGCCATGGTGCAGGGGCTTCGAGTGGTGGGGAAGCTCGGCCAGAGCCGGAGCGACATGTCGATGCTGGTTGACGAGGCAATGCGGCTGCTCGACTGAGGTTTGTGCGTTACCCGAGAGGTGACGCGATGTGAAGCAACACGCGAAACCGCGCGTGCGCGTGATCCGGTCTCGCCGAATTAGGAAATTAATATTTCCGAACGAAAGTGCTCCCGCTGCTCGGGGGCCCTCATCCAGCACAGTCGATTCTGTAGAGAGGACGAACTTATGTACCAGCATCAATCCGCCACGGATGCTTCGCCCGTCGAGGCCGCGCCCTATTGTCGGGAAGACCCGCGGCTCAGCGGCTTTCGTCATCGGTTCGATACGGTAGACGGGGTGCGCCTTCATTTCGTCGAAGGAGGCCGCGCCGACGGCGAGACCATCGTCCTGCTCGCCGGCTTTCCGGAAAGCTGGTACGCGTGGCGGAGAGTCATGCCGCTTCTCGCGGACGAATTCAGGATCGTGGCGCCGGATCTTCCCGGACAAGGCGATTCGGACCGTCCACTCGTCGGTTACGACACGCAGACCGTCGCGGCAACGCTTGCGCGCCTGCTGGAGCAGCAAAATATCGCGCGCTTTTACCTGGCCGCTCACGACGTCGGGGCGTGGGTCGCCTATCCGTTTGCCGCGATGTATCCCGATGCGGTGAAGCGATTGGCGTTGCTCGACGCGGGGATACCCGGCATCACGCTGCCCGCCGCACTGCCGATCGAGCCCGGCAACGCATGGCGCACGTGGCACTTCGCATTTCATACCGTCGCCGACCTGCCGGAGACGTTGATTGCCGGCAAGGAGCGCGCGTATCTCGATTGGTTCTTGCGTCGCAAGGCTGCCAATCCCGAGTCGTTCTCCGACGCGGACGTCGACGAGTATCTCCGGGTGTTCACCCGGGACGGCGGGTTGCGAGCGGGGCTGGCCTTCTACCGGGCCGTGTCGGCGTCGTCGGCTCAGAACCGCACGCTGCAGGCGCTGGGGAAGCTGAAGATGCCCGTGCTCGCTGTCAGTGCGGATCAGGGGTCCATACGCGACATGGCGGGGCCGCTCGGACATGTGGCGGAAGATGTGACGGCCGCGACGATCGCGTATAGCGGGCATTTCATTCCCGAGGAACAACCGCAGGCGCTGGCGCGCGAGCTGCGCAATTTCTTCCGGTAGCACGCCGCCGCAAGTCGCCGCGCTTGCCGGGTAATGCTTATCCGGGTATCGCGTGTACCACCCAACTCACTGTTTTTATTCACTTTTTTCGTTATCGTGGTACTCCATGGGCCGATTTTGCGTGGCATAATCGACCGCATCCGCAAGGCTTGTAGTCACAACGACCCCGCATACCCATGGCACAGACTCTCTACGACAAACTGTGGAACACCCACGTGGTCCACACCGAGGAAGACGGCACGACCCTGCTCTACATCGACCGTCAGCTGCTGCATGAAGTCACGAGCCCGCAAGCGTTCGAAGGGCTGAAGATCGCGCAGCGTCCGGTGTGGCGCATCAGCGCGAACCTGGCCGTGTCGGACCACAACGTGCCGACGACGGACCGCAGCCACGGCATTGCCGATCCCGTCTCGAAGCTGCAGGTCGACACGCTCGACGCGAACTGCGACGCGTTCGGCATCACGCAGTTCAAGATGAACGACGTGCGCCAGGGCATCGTCCATATCATCGGGCCGGAGCAGGGCGCGACGCTGCCGGGCATGACGATCGTGTGCGGCGATTCGCATACGTCGACGCACGGCGCGTTCGGCGCGCTCGCGCACGGCATCGGCACGTCGGAAGTCGAGCACGTGCTCGCGACGCAGACGCTGCTGCAGAAGAAGAGCAAGAACATGCTCGTGAAGGTCGAGGGCGCGTTGCCGCGCGGCTGTACCGCGAAGGACATCGTGCTCGCGATCATCGGCAAGATCGGCACGGCCGGCGGCACGGGCTACGCGATCGAATTCGGCGGCTCGACCATTCGCGCGCTGACGATGGAAGGCCGCATGACCGTTTGCAACATGGCGATCGAGGCCGGCGCGCGCGCCGGCATGGTCGCGGTGGACGACACGACGATCGATTATCTGAAGGGCCGTCCGTTCGTGCCGACCGGCGCGGAATGGGATCAGGCCGTCGAATACTGGCGCCAGTTCAAGTCGGACGACGGCGCGCAATTCGACCGCGTGGTCGAGCTGAACGCCGCCGACATCGTTCCTCAGGTCACGTGGGGCACGTCGCCGGAAATGGTCACGTCGATCGACGGTCGCGTGCCCGATCCCGAGCGCGAGAAGGATCCGGTCAAGCGCGACGCGATGGAGCGCGCGCTGGCGTACATGGCGCTCGAGCCGAACACGCCGATCGAATCGATCAAGGTCGACAAGATCTTCATCGGCTCGTGCACGAACGCGCGCATCGAGGACATCCGCGCGGCTGCGTACGTCGTGAAGAAGCTGAACCGCCGCGTCGCGTCGAACGTGCGGCTCGCGATGGTCGTGCCGGGCTCGGGCCTCGTGAAGGCGCAGGCCGAGCGCGAAGGGCTCGACAAGGTGTTCACCGATGCGGGCTTCGAATGGCGCGAGCCGGGCTGCTCGATGTGCCTCGCGATGAACGCCGACCGGCTCGAGCCGGGCGAGCGCTGCGCGTCGACGTCGAACCGCAACTTCGAAGGGCGGCAGGGCGCGGGCGGTCGCACGCACCTCGTGAGCCCCGCGATGGCGGCGGCCGCGGCCATCGAAGGTCACTTCGTCGACATTCGCCAGCTGGGGTAACACGTGACGGCATCGAAGGTCATCGCGCGGCTGGTTGCCGCGCTGGCGCTGGCCGGGTTGGGCTTCGGCCTGGCCGGCTGCAATACCGTCCGAGGCTTCGGGGAAGACGTCAACGCCGCCGGCAGCGCGCTCAAGCGCGCCGCGGAGTGACGTTTCCCGCCGAGAATTTGTCGATGTGCGCCGGCTGACTGCCGGCCCTTCAACCGGATAGACGGATCATGGAAAAATTCACTGTACATACCGGCGTCGTGGCGCCGCTCGATCGCGAGAACGTCGACACCGACGCGATCATCCCGAAGCAGTTCCTGAAGTCGATCAAGCGCACGGGCTTCGGTCCGAACGCGTTCGACGAGTGGCGCTACCTCGATCACGGCGAGCCGGGCCAGGACAACTCGAAGCGTCCGCTGAACCCGGACTTCGTGCTGAACCAGCCGCGCTACCAGGGCGCATCGGTGCTGCTCGCCCGCAAGAACTTCGGCTGCGGCAGCTCGCGCGAGCACGCGCCGTGGGCGCTGCAGCAGTACGGCTTCCGCGCGATCATCGCGCCGAGCTTTGCCGACATCTTCTTCAACAACTGCTACAAGAACGGTCTGCTGCCGATCGTGCTGACCGAGCAGCAGGTCGATCACCTGTTCAACGAGACGGCCGCGTTCAACGGCTTTCAACTGACGATCGATCTCGACGCGCAGGTCGTGCGCGCGGGCGACGGCCGCGAGTATCCGTTCGAGATCGCCGCGTTCCGCAAGTACTGCCTGCTGAACGGTTTCGACGACATCGGCCTCACGCTGCGCCACGCGGACAAGATCCGCCAGTTCGAGGCAGAGCGGCTCGTGAAGCAGCCTTGGCTCAACACCAAGCTGGTCCGCTGACATCGCGTTCGAGGCGGGCGCGCTTTGCGCGCGCTCGCCGGCCTGTCTCCATCACACTCTACCCAGTCAGGAATTTCGCATGAAGATTGCAGTGCTGCCCGGCGACGGCATCGGTCCGGAAATCGTCAATGAAGCGGTGAAGGTGCTGAACGCACTCGACGAGAAGTTCGAACTCGAACAGGCGCCGGTCGGCGGCGCGGGCTACGAGGCGAGCGGCCATCCGCTGCCCGACGCGACGCTGGCGCTCGCGAAGCAGGCCGACGCGATCCTGTTCGGCGCGGTCGGCGACTGGAAGTACGACTCGCTGGAACGCGCGCTGCGCCCCGAGCAGGCGATCCTCGGGCTGCGCAAGCACCTCGAGCTGTTCGCGAACTTCCGCCCGGCGATCTGCTATCCGCAGCTCGTCGATGCATCGCCGCTGAAGCCGGAACTCGTCGCGGGCCTCGACATCCTGATCGTGCGCGAACTGAACGGCGACATCTACTTCGGCCAGCCGCGCGGCGTGCGTGCGGCGCCGGACGGCCCGTTCGCCGGCGAGCGCGAAGGCTTCGACACGATGCGCTATTCGGAGCCGGAAGTGCGCCGCATCGCGCACGTCGCGTTCCAGGCCGCGCAAAAGCGCGCGAAGAAGCTGCTGTCGGTCGACAAGTCGAACGTGCTGGAGACGTCGCAGTTCTGGCGCGACATCATGATCGACGTGTCGAAGGAGTACGCGGACGTCGAGCTGTCGCACATGTACGTCGACAACGCGGCGATGCAGCTCGCGAAGGCGCCGAAGCAGTTCGACGTGATCGTCACCGGCAACATGTTCGGCGACATCCTGTCGGACGAAGCGTCGATGCTCACGGGCTCGATCGGCATGCTGCCGTCGGCGTCGCTCGACAAGCACAACAAGGGCCTGTACGAGCCGTCGCACGGTTCGGCGCCGGACATCGCGGGCAAGGGCATCGCGAACCCGCTCGCGACGATCCTGTCGGCCGCGATGCTGTTGCGCTACTCGCTGAATCGCGCCGAGCAGGCCGATCGCATCGAGCGCGCGGTGAAAACGGTGCTCGAACAGGGCTACCGCACCGGCGACATCGCGACGCCGGGCTGCAAGCAGGTCGGCACGGCCGCGATGGGCGATGCGGTGGTCGCCGCGCTGTAAGCAAGCGCATGGCAGTGAAGTGCGGTAATTAATGTGGAAAAGGGCGCGAACGGCCGGAAAAATCGGCCGGTTCGCGCACCGTTGGCCGTTGTGCGGGCCACCGGCTTTGTGTAGACTCGAACGATGGCGCTGATTTCCCTGATCTCCCCGGTCCTGAAACTCCACGGCAACACTGCCCGTGCGGGTGCGCGCGCCATCGTCATCACGAAAACCATTACCACGAAAACGATCATTAAACGCTGATCGCCGTCGTGCCCGCCTGTTTCCCCGCGCGGTCACGCGGGGACGGAAATGGCGGGGAAGCTCCATTCAAAGCAAAGGGTTAGTCATGAACGTAGGTCTCGTAGGTTGGCGCGGCATGGTCGGCAGCGTCCTGATGCAGCGCATGCAGGAAGAGGGCGATTTCGACCTGATCGAACCGGTGTTTTTCAGCACCAGCAATACGGGCGGCAAGGCGCCGTCGTTCGCGAAAAACGAGACCACGCTCAAGGACGCGACCAACGTCGACGAGCTGAAGAAGTGCGACGTGATCATCACGTGCCAGGGCGGCGACTACACGAACGACGTGTTCCCGAAGCTGCGCGCGGCCGGCTGGAACGGCTACTGGATCGACGCGGCATCGTCGCTGCGGATGCAGGACGACGCGGTCATCATCCTCGATCCGGTCAACCTCGACGTGATCAAGGACGCGCTCGTCAAGGGCACGAAGAACTTCATCGGCGGCAACTGCACGGTCAGCCTGATGCTGATGGCGCTCGGCGGCCTGTTCCGCGAGAACCTCGTCGACTGGATCACCGCGATGACGTACCAGGCCGCATCGGGCGCGGGCGCGCAGAACATGCGCGAGCTGCTGTCGCAGATGGGCACGCTGAACGGCGCGGTGCAGGCACAGCTTGCCGATCCGGCTTCCGCGATCCTCGACATCGACCGCCGCGTGCTGGCCGCGATGAACAGCGACGCGATGCCGACGAGCCACTTCGGCGTGCCGCTCGCCGGTTCGCTGATTCCGTGGATCGACAAGGATCTCGGCAACGGGATGTCGAAGGAAGAGTGGAAGGGCGGCGCGGAAACCAACAAGATCCTCGGCAAGCCGGCGATGGGCGAGCCGGGTTCGATCCCGGTCGACGGCCTGTGCGTGCGGATCGGCGCGATGCGCTGCCACTCGCAGGCGCTGACGATCAAGCTGAAGAAGGACGTGCCGCTCGACGAGATCAACGGCATCCTCGCATCGGCGAACGACTGGGTGAAGGTCGTGCCGAACGAGCGTGAAGCGTCGATGCGCGACCTGTCGCCGGCGAAGATCACCGGCACGCTGACGGTGCCGGTCGGCCGCCTGCGCAAGCTCGCGATGGGCGGCGAATACCTGTCGGCGTTCACGGTCGGCGATCAGCTGCTGTGGGGCGCGGCCGAGCCGCTGCGCCGCATGCTGCGCATCCTGCTCGACAAGTAAGCACGTTGTCCGGCCTGCGGGCCGGGCTGCACGATACGACGCGCCGCGTCGGCCTTGGGATTCAGGGCCGGCGCGGCGCGTTTTTCATGCGCGGTTCAGCGCAGGTTCAGCAGCGTCTGATCGACAGCCTGCTGGGTCTTGATCGTCTGCGCATTCGCCTGGTAATTGCGCTGCGCGGTGATCAGGTTCACGAGCTCGGTCGTCAGGTTGACGTTCGAGTTTTCCAGCGCGCTGCCCTGCAGCGTGCCGTGGTTCGTGCTGCCCGGCGCGGAGATCTGCGGCACGCCCGACGCGGCCGTTTCCGCATACTGGTTGCCGCCGATGTTCACGAGCCCGTTCGGGTTGTTGAAGTTCGCGAGCGCGATCAGGCCGAGCACCGCGCTCTGGCCGTTCGAGTAGTTGCCGGTCAGCTTGCCATCGGTGCCGATCGAGAACGTCGTCAGCGTGCCGCTCGCGAAGCCGTCCTGCGCGAGGTTGTTCACGCCGTCCTTGCCGCCGTACTGCGTCGTGCCGCCGAGATCGAGCGTCAGGTTCTGCGGATTCGCGCCGCCCGTCGTGTTCGGGATCGAGAACGCGAATTGGCCAAGGCTCGCGGTCGGCTGGCCGGTCGCGGCCGACGTCGTCGAGCTGATCCGGCCCGATGCGTCGAACGTGACGGTGCCGAGATTCGTCGGCGTCTGGCCCTGCGCGCCTGCGTAGGCTTGCCACGTGCCGGCCGCCGACTTCACGAAGTACAGGTTGACCAGCTGCGAACCGCCGAGCGAGTCGTAGACCTGGATCGACGTGTTGTAGTTGTACGTCGTGTTGTCGGCCGCGTTGAACGGGGTCTTGGTCGGCACCTTGTCCTGCGCGTTCAGGTTGAACTGGCCGGTGATCTTGTTCGTCGCGCGCGGCGCGATGTTGCTGGTCGGGGCTTGCAGCGGCACGGTCTGAGCGGTGTTGATCACGCCGCCGGCGCCTGCCGCATAGCCCATCAGGTTGCGGCCTTGCGCGTCGACGATCGCGCCGTTCTTGTCGCGGTGGAACGTGCCGTCGCGCGAGTACGTGGTCACGCCGTTGCTCGACATCTGGAAGAAGCCGTTGCCGTTGATCGCGACGTCGAGCGACGACTTCGTCGAATTGATCGTTCCCTGGCTGAAATGCTGCTGCACCGACGCGAGCCGCGTGCCGATGCCGATCTGCGTGTTGACCGACGTCGCGACCGAATTCGCATACATGTCGGCGAAGTTTGCGCGGCCCTGCTTGAAGCCGACCGTGTTTGCGTTCGCGATGTTGTTGCCGATCACGTCGAGATTGCTCGACGCGCCGGCCAACCCGCTCAAACCCTGTTGATAGCCCATGTTCGTTCCCGTAACGAGCTGGTGAGTGATGCAGTCGTGCGACTGCGCGATGGCCCTCCGGTACTTCACGGCATCAGCCCGGCCGGCGCGCTCCCGCCTTTCCCGCATGGGCAAGCGCGACGTCGAAATGTGCCGATTCCTGTTTGAAGGCGATCGTATCGACGGCGGTTATTCGGTCTGTGTAATTTTGTGTAATGAAATTGAATTGATGCAGAAATGATCGCTTTTGTATGAGTAATCAAGCGAGAGAAAGGTGGTCAAAGCCTTGTGGGGTGGGGCTTCGGCGGTGTGGATTTTCATTTCTCCGATAAGAGACGAAAATTGGCTTCTTATCGGCGAATTGGAATTGATTGGAGTGGAATGGGGCGCCGGTCGGGATTTGTTTTGATTTTCCGGCTGTTAATTCATTAACGGCGGACAGGATGGATTGTTGAGGGAGTGCTTGCGATTCTGTCGTCGCGATCCTGCGGCGGACGCCCGCTGAGCGCCAAAAAGCCGCGTCATTCGAGCGGGGCGCGAGGCTGCAGCGAGACGGCTTCCAACTGCGGCACGCAGGTTCGTTTGGATCGATCGGATGCATGGGCTACGGGCAGACGGACCCGCGCGACACGAGCGCCCGCCCGGGCCCGGTGGCACCTGTCGGCGACGAATTCGGCCGGAACCCGATCGTGTGAAGTAAACTACGCGGTTACGACGCACAGACCCGCCGAAAGCGTCGCGTTCCGCGCGACGCTTTTGCATTTCTGCAGCGCTTTATTGACGCTTCCAACCGCGAATCCGAGCCGCGCCCGTGCGCGGCGATAGAGCCAACGATGTCCCGAATTTCCTTGTTTCCGCGCCAGTCCCGTCTGTCGCGCGCCGTGCGTGGCGCGCTGGCGATCCTGGCGCTCGGCGCCGCCGCATCGGCGTGGGCAGTCGGCACCGGCGACCTGCCGGCATCCGCCGTCGGCGGCGCCGCACCGCTTACCGTGACGGTCCAGCCGGGCCAGTCGCTGAACGACATCGCGAAAGCGGCCACGCAATCGCACGATCCGGCCGTGCTCGCGCGCGCCGGTCGCGCGCTGTTCGACGCCAATCCGCAGGCGTTCATGAAGCGCGACGCGAGCCGCCTGAAAGTCGGCGCGACGCTGACGGTGCCCGCGCTCGACGCGACCGGCGCGGCGCTCGCGCCGGCCGGCGCATCCGCCGCGTCCGCAGCATCTGGTACGACGGCCGCTTCCGCGCCCGCCCCCGCATCGGGCGGGGCAGCGATCGCGCAGCACGGCGCATCCGCGCCGCAGCCCGGTTCGGCCGTGCAACCCGCGCCGGTCGCGCCGGCCGTGCATGCGGCTCCGGTGAGCGGCGCGAGTGCCGCGACGGCGACAGCGTCGGGCGCGACCGCTTCGAGCGGTGCGTCGGCGTCGATCGGTGCGTCGGCCGCGCATGGCGCGTCGGTTGTCGACGGCACGCAGCCGGCGGCGCCCACGGGCGGTGCGAGCGGCCCGCATGTGTGGAGCGGTGCGATCCAGTCGGCGCCGTCGTCCGCGAGCGAGGCCGCGGGGCAGCCGGTGCCGGGCAACCCGGTTGCCGGCATGCGGGAGCCGGCCGGCGCGGCGCCCGCCGTCGGCGCGTCGCAGCCGCGGCCGTCGAGCCTGCAGCAATTGCTCGCGTTGAAGAACCGCGTGCTGATGGAGTTGCAGAAGCACGGCATCGGCAAGCCGGCGACGACGACCGGCGTCGCGCCTGCTCCGGCGCCCGCCGCGCCCCGTCGGGCCGCGAATGACGCAGGTGCATCGGCCGCTGCATCGGCGGCGGACGAAGCCGCGTCGGGTGTGGCAGCCAGTGCGCCGCAACCGGCATCGGCTTCCGTGCAACCGGTCGCACCCGTCGCGACCTCGGCACGTCGTACCGAGCAGATGGACTGGCGCCCGGCCGCGGCGGCCGGCGCTGCCGTGATCGTGCTCGCGGCCGGCTTCGCATGGCGCAAACGCCGGAAGGGTCGGCGCGCGGACGACGCGGGTGCCGTTGCGACCGCGGCCGCAGCAGGTGGCGCCGCGGCTGCGGAAGCGGAAGCCCCGCCGTCCGTCGAACGCGAACTGCCGATCACGCCCGAGATGCCGATCGCACGCGATGCGGCATCCGACATGAATCTCGCCGCGGCGACTGCCGCCGCCGCGGAAACGATCGAGCCGCCCGCGGCGGATACATCGCCTGCGCCCGTCGTGACGGCGCCGCACGACGAGTCGCCGGAATTGCCGCCCGCCGACGCTGCCGTGTCGCCGGCGAACGACGCGATTCCGGGTTCGGCCGAGGCTCCGCACGACGCAGAACCCGTGGAAGGAGCCACTGCCGCCGACAAGCCGGCCGAGTCGACCAAGCCGGCCGAGCCGTCCGCCGCATCCGTCGCCCCTTCGAGCGCCGAAGCCCAGCGCGCGACACTGATGCAGAACGCGATCAGCGCGCTCAACAGTCTCGACATGCCGTTGCCGCCGCGGACGGCGGACGAGCCGTCGACGACGGGGGAACCGCCCGCGCAGGCACCGCAGCCCGACGCCGATAAAATTGCAACTAACGGTCAAGCCGCGCAGCACCCGCCGATGGGTTCGGCTGAAGCGACACCGGAACATCCGGCCGACCAGGACGACGAGTTCGACTGGGATCCGGACGCGGTGACGTCTGCCGGCCAGGCGGGCAGCCCAGCTACGTCGTCGTCGCTGCCGCCGCTCGGCGGCGCGCAGTTCGGCGCGCTGAAGCTCGACTTCGATCTCGACCTGCCGTCCACGCCGGGCGCCGCGCTGCCTGCGCTTACCGCGGACGAGCTCGCGCGCATCGCCCGCAACAAGCTCGATCTCGCGGCCGAATACGTCGAACTCGGCGACCTGTCCGGCGCGCGGACGCTGCTGCAGGAAGTGGTCGACGCGAACGACGCCGCGACGCGCGACGACGCCCGCGCGCTGCTCGCGAAACTGGCGGACGAGGCGTGATGCGGATCGCGCTGGGCATCCAGTACGACGGCGCGGCTTTTTGCGGCTGGCAGGCGCAGCCGCACGGCAAGACCGTGCAGGACCGGCTCGAACATGCGCTGGCCGAGTTCGCGCGGGTGCCGCTGCACACGACGGTGGCCGGACGGACCGATACCGGCGTGCACGGGCTCGGGCAGGTCGTGCATTTCGACACGGACCTCGATCGCGAGGTGTTTTCGTGGGTGCGCGGCACCAACGCGTTCCTGCCGCCGACCGTGTCGGTGCAGTGGGCGAAGCCGATGCCGGACACGTTCCATGCGCGCTTCTCGGCGTTCGAGCGCACCTACTACTACGCGCTGTACGTGCACCCGGTGCGTTCGCCGATGCTGGCCGGGCGCGCGGGCTGGATCCACACGCCGCTCGACGACGACGCGATGCGCGCCGCCGCCGCGCACCTGATCGGCGAGCACGATTTTTCGTCGTTCCGGTCGTCGGAATGCCAGTCGAAGACGCCGGTCAAACACCTGTATCAGATCGACGTGCGGCGCGAGGGGCATTTCATTCATTTCCGCTTCCGCGCGAACGCGTTCCTGCATCACATGGTGCGCAACCTGATGGGCTGCCTCGTCGCGGTCGGCCGCGGCCGCTATCCGGCCGACTGGCTCGCCGACGTGCTGGCCGGCCGTGACCGCAACCTCGCGGCCCCGACGTTCATGGCCGACGGGCTGTATCTCGCCCACGTCGGCTACCCGGCGGAATTCGCCGTCCCGCCCGCGCAGCTCGGCAGCGTGCCGTGGAGCAGCGTCTGGGCCGATCTGGACCCACAAACATGACGGAGCACGCCGTGTCTTCTTCGACTTCCGCCGCGGCCGGCCAGCCGCCGCGCACGCGCATCAAGCTGTGCGGGCTGTCGCGCCCCGAGGACGTGCTGCACGCGGCGGCGCTGGGCGCCGATGCGATCGGCCTCGTGTTCTACCCGAAGAGCCCGCGCGCGGTGACGATCGCGCAGGCGGCCGAGCTGGCGAGCCTCGCGCCGCCGTTCGTGTCGGTGGTCGGGCTGTTCGTGAATGCGACCGAAGCCGAGATCGAAGCCGTCGTGCGCGACGTGCCGCTCACGATGCTGCAGCTCCACGGCGACGAGACGCCGCAGCAGTGCGATGCGCTCGGCCGCGCGGCCCGCCTGCCGTGGTTGCGCGCGGTGCGCGTCGGCCCCTCGACGCAGCGTGCCGATTTGGTAGAATCGGCTCTTCATTATTCGAAAGCGCGCGGCCTCCTGTTCGACACTTTGGTGCCGGATTACGGCGGTAGCGGCAAGGTCTTCGATTGGTCTCTTATTCCCGCAGAGCTCGCGCGTCGGGCCGTTTTGAGTGGTGGCTTGAACGCGCAAAACGTCGGTGATGCGATCCGCCAGCTGCGTCCGTTTGCTGTCGATGTCTCGAGTGGCATCGAAGTGGAGGGCGCGAAGGGCGTGAAGGATCACGCCCGGATGGCGGCGTTCGTGTGCGCGGTGCGCGAAGCGGACGCCGGGTGATGCAAGCCGGTGCGGCCCCAAAAGCGGGCGCACCGACCGATCGAGAGAGACACCATGTACAACCTTCCTGATGATCGCGGCCACTTCGGCCCGTATGGCGGCGTGTTCGTCGCCGAGACGCTGATTCACGCGCTGGACGAACTGCGCGCGGCGTATGAAAAGTTCCAGAACGATCCCGACTTCGTCGCCGAATTCGAGCGCGAGCTGAAGTATTTCGTCGGCCGCCCGTCGCCGATCTATCACGCGCAGCGCTGGAGCGAGATGCTCGGCGGCGCGCAGATCTACCTGAAGCGCGAAGACCTGAACCACACGGGCGCGCACAAGATCAACAACGTGATCGGCCAGGCGCTGCTCGCGAAGCGCATGGGCAAGAAGCGCGTGATCGCGGAAACGGGCGCCGGCCAGCACGGCGTCGCGACCGCGACGATCTGCGCGCGCTTCGGGATGGAGTGCGTCGTTTACATGGGCTCGGAGGACGTGCGCCGGCAGGCCGCGAACGTCTACCGGATGAAGCTGCTGGGCGCTACGGTCGTGCCGGTCGAATCGGGTTCGCGCACGCTGAAGGACGCGCTGAACGAGGCGATGCGCGACTGGGTCACGAACATCGAAAGCACGTTCTACATCATCGGCACGGTCGCGGGCCCGCACCCTTACCCGATGATGGTGCGCGACTTCCAGCGCGTGATCGGCGACGAATGCAAGGTGCAGATGCCCGAGCTCGCCGGCCGCCAGCCGGACGCGGTGATCGCGTGCGTCGGCGGCGGGTCGAACGCGATGGGCATCTTCTATCCGTACATCGACGATCAATCGGTGCAGCTGATCGGCGTCGAAGCGGCCGGCGACGGCCTCGACACGGGCCATCACGCGGCCTCGCTGATCGCCGGCAGCCCGGGCGTGCTGCACGGCAATCGCACGTACCTGCTGCAGGACGACAACGGCCAGATCATCGAGACGCATTCGGTGTCGGCGGGCCTCGACTATCCGGGCGTCGGCCCCGAGCACGCATGGCTGAAGGACAGCGGCCGCGCGCAGTACGTGCCGATCACCGACGCGGAAGCGTTGAAGGCGTTCCACGACTGCTGCCGGATCGAGGGGATCATCCCCGCGCTCGAGTCGAGCCACGCGATCGCGTATGGCGTGAAGCTCGCGCCGACGTTGCCGAAGGACAAGCTCCTGCTCGTCAACCTGTCGGGTCGCGGCGACAAGGACATGCACACGGTCGCCGAGCGATCGGGCATCGAGCTCTGACCCCGACCCATGCGTGACCTGATCGAAGAGCCGGGCGGCGGCGCCGCGAGCGAGGCGGAGGCGGTTCAGCCCGCCGCTGCCGTGCCGCGCGCGCTGCCGTCCGGTATCGAGCTGCACAACCGCGATTTCCTGACCCACGCCGCGCACTTGCCGGATGCGTCGATCGACCTGATCGTCGCCGATCCGCCGTACGGGCTCGGCAAGGACTACGGCAACGATTCGGACAAGCGTTCGGGCGACGATTTCCTCGCGTGGACGCGCGGGTGGCTCGAGCTCGCGATTCCGAAGCTGAAGCCGAGCGGGTCGATGTACATCTTCTGCACGTGGCAGTACGCGCCGGAAATCTTCAGTTTCCTGAAGACGCAGCTCACGATGGTCAACGAGATCATCTGGGACCGGCGCGTGCCGAGCATGGGCGGCACGACGCGCCGTTTCACGTCGGTGCACGACAACATCGGCTTTTTCGCGGTTTCCAAAGCGTATTACTTCGATCTCGATCCGGTCCGCATCCCGTACGACGCCGATACGAAGAAGGCCCGCTCGCGCAAGCTGTTCGAAGGCAGCAAGTGGCTGGAGATGGGCTACAACCCGAAGGACGTCTGGTCGGTCTCGCGCCTGCATCGGCAGCACGCGGAGCGCGTCGATCATCCGACCCAGAAGCCGCTGGAAATCATCGAGCGGATGGTGCTCGCGAGCTGCCCGCCGGGCGGCCGCGTGCTCGATCCGTTCATGGGCAGCGGCACGACCGCGGTGGCCTGCGCACGGCAGGGGCGCGACTTCGTCGGCTACGAGATCAACGAAAGCTATTGTGCGATCGCGCACGAGCGCGTGAGCGCGCTCGCCGCGCCGGCGTGCGCGTGAATCGCGCCGCCGCATCGCCGAATGCACCAAGGAAAAATTGCCATGTCCCGTATTCAGCAGACCTTCGCCGCGCTCGCCGAACAAGGCCGTAAGGGCCTGATCCCGTTCATCACGGCCGGCGACCCCGATCCCGCGAAAACCGTCGAATTCATGCATGCGCTCGCCGCAGGCGGCGCGGACGTGATCGAGCTCGGCGTGCCGTTCTCGGACCCGATGGCCGACGGCCCCGTGATCCAGCGCTCGTCGGAACGCGCGCTCGCGCGCGGCGTCACGTTGAAGAGCGTGCTCGCCGACGTGAAGCGTTTTCGCGAAACCGACGCCAAAACCCCCGTCGTGCTGATGGGCTATGCGAACCCGATCGAACGGATGGGCGTCGACGCGTTCGCGGCCGAAGCGCACGCGGCCGGCGTCGACGGCGTGCTGGTGGTCGACTATCCGCCGGAAGAGGCGGGCGTGTTCGCGGAAAAAATGCGGGCCGCGCAGATCGATCCGATCTTCCTGCTCGCGCCCACGTCGACCGATGAACGCATCGCCGACGTCGGCAAGATCGCGAGCGGCTACGTGTATTACGTGTCGCTGAAGGGGGTGACCGGCGCGGGAAATCTGGATGTTTCGAGCATTGCGGGTAAAATCCCGGCCATCAAGTCGCGCGTGCCGGTTCCGGTGGGCGTCGGCTTCGGTATCCGCGACGCCGAAACGGCGCGCGCGGTGGCCGAAGTGTCGGACGCCGTCGTGATCGGCAGCCGCCTCGTGCAACTGCTCGAGAGCGCCGCACCGGAAGGTGCCGCCGCCGCGCTGAAGTCGTTCATCGCCGAGCTGCGCGCCGCGCTGGACGGCGCCGGCAACACGGCGCGATAAACACAACACAGGAAGCGGGAACGGGCCGGTCGGCCCACCCCGCCACGGAACAGGAAACCATACGATGAGCTGGCTCGACAAACTGTTGCCGCCGAAGATCAAGCAGACCGACCCGAAAAGCCGCAAGGGCATTCCGGAAGGACTGTGGGTCAAGTGCCCGTCCTGCGAGGCCGTTCTCTATCGCAACGACGTTGACGCGAACCTTCACGTGTGCCCGAAGTGCGATCACCACATGCGCATCGGCGCGCGCGAGCGCCTCGACGGGCTGCTCGATCCGGAAGGCCGCTATGAAATCGGCCAGGAAATCGTGCCGGTCGACTCGCTGAAGTTCAAGGACAGCCGCAAGTACCCCGATCGTCTGAAGGAAGCGATGGACGAAACCGGCGAAACCGACGCGATGGTCGTGATGGGCGGCGCAATCCACACGCTGCCGGTTGTGGCAGCCTGCTTCGAGTTCTCGTTCATGGGCGGCTCGATGGGTTCGGTCGTTGGCGAGCGCTTCGCGCGCGGTGCGCAGAACGCGCTGGAGCAGCACGTGCCGTTCATCTGCTTCACCGCGTCGGGCGGCGCACGGATGCAGGAAAGCCTGCTGTCGCTGATGCAGATGGCCAAGACCACCGCGATGCTGACCAAGCTGGCCGAAGCGAAGCTGCCGTTCATCTCGGTGCTGACCGACCCGACGATGGGCGGCGTGTCGGCGAGCTTCGCGTTCCTCGGCGACGTCGTGATCGCCGAGCCGAAGGCGCTGATCGGCTTCGCCGGCCCGCGCGTGATCGAGCAGACGGTCCGCGAGAAGCTGCCGGAAGGCTTCCAGCGCGCCGAATTCCTGCTGAAGACGGGCGCGATCGACATGATCGTCGACCGCCGCAAGATGCGCGACGAGATCGCGCAGTTGCTCGCGCTGCTGCAGCGACAGCCGGCCGACGCGCTGGCCTGACCGGCGCAAGGTTGTGACTCTGCGCGTCGCCCGGCTTCAGCGCTAGGCGGCGCGCTTCGTTTTTTGGCGTAGTGGCGGTACCGATCCAGATTTGATCCGATGAGCACCTTTCCCACTCTCGACGCGTGGCTTTCGCATCTCGAACGCGCGCACCCGGTCGGCATCGACATGGGCCTGACCCGTATCGGGCAGGTCAAGGCGGCGCTGCAGCTCGAATTCGCGTGCCCGGTGATCACCGTCGGCGGCACGAACGGCAAGGGCTCGACCTGCGCGTTCCTCGAGACGATCCTCGTGCGCGCGGGCTACAAGGTCGGCTGCCACACGTCGCCGCACCTGCTCGAATTCAACGAGCGCGCACGCGTGAACGGGCAGAACGTGACCGACGACGAACTGCTGCCGCACTTCGAGGCCGTCGAAGCCGCGCGCACGTCGCTGGCCGAGCCGGTCTCGCTGACGTATTTCGAATTCACGACGCTCGCGATCCTGCATCTGTTCGCGTCGCGCGGGCTCGACGCGGTGATCCTCGAAGTCGGCCTCGGCGGCCGGCTCGACGCGGTGAACATCATCGATACCGATTGCGCGATCGTCACGAGCATCGACATCGACCACACCGAATACCTCGGCGACACGCGCGAGAAGATCGCGTTCGAGAAGGCCGGGATCTTCCGCGCGGGCAAGCCGGCGATCTGCGGCGATCCGGCCGCGCCGCAGACGCTGATCGACCACGCCGAAGCGATCGGCGCCGATCTGTGGCTCGTCGGCCGCGATTTCCGCTACGAGGCGCAGGCGGGCGCCGAGCGCCAGCAATGGAGCTACCTCGGCCGCGACAAGCGCTATCCGGCGCTTGCGTATCCGGCGCTGCGCGGCGCGAATCAGCTGATCAATGCGTCGGCCGCGCTCGCGGCGCTCGAGGCGCTGCGCCCGGTGCTGCCGGTGTCCGCGCAGGACATCCGGCTCGGGCTGGCGAACGTCGAGCTGCCGGGGCGCTTCCAGGTGCTGCCCGGCAAGCCCGCGATCGTGCTCGACGTCGCGCACAACCCGCATGCGTCGGCCGTGCTCGAGCAGAACCTCGGCAACATGGGCTTCTTCCCGTACACGTACGCGGTGTTCGGCGCGATGCACGACAAGGACATCGACGGCGTGCTGCAGCACCTGAAGGGCGAGATCGACCACTGGTGCGTGACCGACCTGCCGCTGCCGCGCGCGGCTTCCGCGGAGCAGCTCGAAGCAGCGCTGCGCAAGGCTGGCGTGGAGGAGGGGCCCGATTCGAGCGTGACGCGCTATGCGTCGCCCGCGGAAGCGTTTCGCGATGCACTAAAAAGAGCATCCGAGAATGATAGAATCGTGGTTTTCGGCAGTTTCCATACGGTTGCCGGCGTGCTGGCCTACCGTAAATCGCAGCAACACTGACTGACGGGCAGTTTCGGACTCAGCCATTCATGGGAATTTTCTCGTTCGGCAAGAAAGACGACGACGCGCCCCCGCGGCGCGGCGGTCGCACCGGGGCCTCCCGGAACGTGCGCACGGAGCGCACTGAACGCGTCGAGCGACGCTCGCGCCGCACCGAGCGTCCGGAATCGGATGCACTGCTCCTCGATCCGACCCTTCCAGAAAAGCAACGCGCGCGCCGGCGTCTCGTCGGCGCGATCGCGCTCGTCGTGGCCGCGGTGATCGTGCTGCCGATGGTGCTCGATTCGCACCCGAAGCCGGTGACCGACGACATCGCGATCGACATCCCGAACCGGCCCGCGCACCAGGCAGTCGCGCCGCGCGACGACGACGTGTCGGACGTGCAGGCAGGCGTCGCGCACGACGAACCGCCGGCCTCCGACACGGCCGTTGCGGCCGCACCGACGCCCGCGCCGAAGGATGCGGCCAAGCCGGTCGCGAAACCCGAACCGACTACCACCGCGAGCGTGACGCCGCCGAAGCCCGCGCCGAAGCCGGCTGCTGCGCCTGCGCCGAAGCCGGCCGCACCGAAGCCTGCGCCCGCAACCGTCGCGAACGACGGCGCCGCGAGCCCGGACAGCGGCGACGCATCGTCGCCGGCGTCGCCGGCCGGTGCGCGCTTCGCGGTGCAGCTCGGGTCGTTCAAGGACGACGCGACAGCCCGTTCGTGGGCGACCAAGTTGAAATCGGCGGGCGTGCCCGCATATGTCGAGCATCGCAAGCAGGCAGACGGCAGCACGGCTACACTGTTGCGTGCCGGCCCGTTCGCGGATCGCGCGGCGGCCTCCGCCGCGATCGCGAAGGTGCGCGAAGCCGGTCTGACGCAGTAAGGCCACGATGCTGACGGCTTTCGACTACGCTGTATTGGCGGTGATCGTGTTGTCGGCGCTGCGCGGTGCGTGGCGCGGCTTCGTGTCCGAGATATTCGGGCTGATCGGCTGGATCGCGGCGATCGTGATCGCGGGCCGCTACGTCGGGCTGGTCGTGCCGTATATCCCGGCGAACTGGCCGGGCGGCGCGCTGACGCAGTGGGTGATCGCCTTCGCGTTGCTCGTGATTGGCGTCGTGCTGGTTGCCGGCGTGGCGAACGCGCTGCTGTCGCGGATCGCGCAGGCGAGCGGCCTGGGCGGCGTCGACCGCTCGCTGGGCATGATGTTCGGGCTCGTCCGCGGCTGTGTGCTGGTGGTGCTGCTGGTCGCGGCGGCCGGGCTGACCGAACTGCCCAAACAGGATTTCTGGCGCAATGCGCTATTGCGTCCTTTTGCCGAACAGGGCGTGCACGAGCTGAAGCAGCTCCTGCCCGACGGCATGGCCCAGTACGTACGCGTGTGACGACGCGGCCGGGCAGGACGGAACCGATTTTGTCATTCTGAAGGACATGCCATGTGCGGCATCGTAGGCGTTATCTCCCAATCCCCGGTCAATCAGCTGATCTATGACAGCCTGCTGCTGCTGCAGCATCGCGGTCAGGACGCGGCGGGCATCGCGACGGCGGACGGCAGCAATTTCCACATGTACAAGGCGAACGGCATGGTGCGCGACGTGTTCCGCACGCGCAACATGCGCAGCCTGCCCGGCACCTACGGCATCGGCCAAGTGCGCTACCCGACGGCCGGCTCGGCATCGAGCGAAGCCGAGGCGCAGCCGTTCTACGTGAACGCGCCGTTCGGGATCATCCTCGCGCACAACGGCAACCTGACGAACTGGATGCAGTTGAAGGACGAGATGTTCCGGATCGACCGCCGGCACATCAACACCAATTCCGACAGTGAAGTGCTGCTCAATGTGTTCGCGCACGAGCTGCAACTGTCGACCACGGGCCTCGAGCTCGATCCGGCGTCGGTGTTCAAGGCGGTCTCGGGCGTGCATCGCCGCCTCGAGGGCTCGTACGCGATCGTGTCGCTGATCGCCGGCTACGGCCTGCTCGCGTTCCGCGACCCGTTCGGCATCCGTCCGCTCTGCATCGGCAAGCTCGAAACCGAGCACGGCACCGAATGGATGGTCGCGTCGGAGTCGGTGGCGGTCGAAGGCATCGGTTTCGAATTCGTGCGTGACCTGGAGCCGGGCGAAGCGGTCTTCATCGACAAGGCCGGCAACTTCCACAGCCAGCAGTGCGCGGAGAACCCGACGCTGAATCCGTGCATGTTCGAATACGTGTATCTGGCCCGTCCGGATTCGTGCCTCGACGGCGTGCCGGTCTACAACGTGCGCCTGCGCATGGGCGACTATCTCGCCGAGAAGATCAAGCGCGAACTGCCGAACGTGCCGATCGACGTCGTGATGCCGATTCCCGATTCGTCGCGCCCGGCCGCGATGCAGGTCGCCGCGAAGCTCGGCGTCGAGTATCGCGAAGGCTTCTTCAAGAACCGCTACGTCGGCCGCACCTTCATCATGCCGGGGCAGGCCGTGCGCAAGAAGTCGGTGCGCCAGAAGCTCAACGCGATGAGCATCGAGTTCAAGGACAAGCACGTGCTGATCGTCGACGATTCGATCGTGCGCGGCACGACCTCGCACGAAATCGTGCAGATGGCGCGCGATGCGGGCGCGAAGTCGGTGATCTTCGCGTCGGCGGCGCCGCCCGTGAAGTTCCCGAACGTGTACGGCATCGACATGCCGACGCGCGGCGAGCTCGTCGCGCACGGCCGCACCGACGAGGAAGTCGCGAAGATCATCGGCGCCGATCATTTGATCTATCAGGACGTCGACGATCTGCGCCGTGCGGTGCGCGACATCAACCCGAAGCTCGAGAACTTCGAGGCGTCGTGCTTCGACGGCAACTACATCACCGGCGCCGTGACGCCCGAGTACCTCGATGCGATCGAGCGCGCGCGCCTCACGCCGGCGTCGCAGGCCGATCGCGACACGGCCGGCGACACCGAGCGTTCGCAGATGAACCTGCAACTGTCGGTCGAGTAACGCCGGCGCACGCTTTTGTCGAGGCGTGATAGGATGTGGCCTTGCGTCGATTTGATATCAGCTTGCGGACGCGGGGCAACTTCCCAAAACAGCTAAAGCGAAGGCCGGCGGCAGCCGGCCCGAGTCGATCGCTGTCGTACCGCACCGAAGCCCGCTGATGCCGACGCATAGCGGGCTTTTTTGTTTTTGGCCTCGGTTTTGACCGGGTCCGCGCCTCGTGCACGACCGTCGGCGCGGCCATCGAATACGGAAAACGGAACATGGACGACTCCCTCAACTTCGACACGCTTGCGGTGCGCGCGGGCACGCTGCGCAGCGACTTCAACGAGCATTCGGAAGCGCTGTTCCTCACGTCGAGCTTCTGCTTCTCCAGCGCGGCCGACGCGGCCGAGCGCTTCGCGAATTCGGAAGACTATTTCACCTATTCGCGCTTCACGAACCCGACCGTCACCATGTTCCAGGAGCGTCTCGCGGCGCTCGAGGGCGGCGAGGCATGCATCGCGACGGCGTCGGGCATGGCCGCGATCATGTCGGTCGTGATGTCCGCGCTGCAGGCGGGCGATCATCTCGTCAGCTCGCGCAGCCTGTTCGGCTCGACGCTCGGGATGTTCTCGCAGATCTTCAGCAAGTTCGGGATCACGACGACCTTCGTCGATCCGACCGACCTGAACGCATGGCAGGAAGCCGTGCGGCCGGAAACGAAGATGTTCTTCCTCGAGACGCCGTCGAACCCGCTGACCGAACTCGCGGACATCGAGGCGATCGGCAAGATCGCGAAGGCCGCGAACGCGCTGTTCGTCGTCGACAACTGTTTCTGCAGCCCGGTGCTGCAGCAGCCGCTGAAGCTCGGCGCGGACGTCGTGATGCACTCGGCGACGAAATTCCTCGACGGGCAAGGCCGCGTGCTCGGCGGCGCGCTGGTCGGCTCGAAGGAATTCATCATGGGCAAGGTGTTCCCGTTCGTGCGCAGCGCGGGCCCGACGCTGTCGGCGTTCAACGCGTGGGTGCTGCTGAAGGGGATGGAGACACTGTCGCTGCGCGTCGAGAAGCAATCGGCGAACGCGCTGGAGATCGCGCGCTGGCTCGATTCGCATCCGGCGGTGGCGCGCGTGTTCTATCCGGGCCTCGAATCGCATCCGCAGCATGCGCTCGCGAAGCGTCAGCAGAAGGCGGGCGGCGCGATCGTGTCGTTCGAGCTGAAGGGCGACACGCCCGAGCAGCAGCGCGCGAACGCGTGGCGCGTGATCGACAACACGAAGCTGGTGTCGATCACCGGCAACCTCGGCGACACGCGCACGACGATCACGCATCCGGCCACCACGACGCATGGCCGCATCACGCCGGAAGCGCGGGCCGCGGCGGGGATCACCGAAGGGCTGATCCGCCTCGCGGTCGGCCTCGAGCATGCGGGCGACGTTCGCAACGATCTGGCGCGCGGCCTGGACGGCTGAGGCTGAGCGATACAGCCGGTTTGCGCTCGGCATCAATGAAACGGGCCGCTCGAAAGAGCGGCCCGTTGTCGTTTCGGCGCATGCCGTCGCGCGCGTGTCGTGCCGTCGTTCAGCCGACGGCGTGCGCGGACGGTGCGGCACGCATCGCGTCCACCATCCAGCGCAGCGTTTCGTCGAGCGGCGTGACCGGCAATTCGCCCACCGCGCGCCGCAGCTTGTCGCGCGACCCGCTCAGGCTCTTCACTTCGTTGTGCCGCACGAAGCGCGGATCGATCGTCACGTCGATCACGTAGCCGGCGATCCGCGACAGCATCGCCAGCACTTCCTTCAGCGAATACGCGCGTTCCGAACAGACGTTGAACGTCTCGCCGGCCGGCGCGGCTTCGACCAGCTTCAGATAGGCGGCCGTCACGTCGCGCACGTCGGAGAAATCGCGGCTCACGTCGAGGTTGCCGAGCGAGATCCGCGGCGCGTTGCTCGCATAGTGCGCGACGAGCTTCGGCAGCAGATACGCATCGCTCTGGCCGACACCCGTGTAGTTGAACGGCCGCGCGATCACGATCGGCAGCCGGTCGGCCCAGAGCTTC
Organism: Burkholderia sp. BCC1047; assembly: GCF_902833155.1. Classification (NCBI taxonomy): domain Bacteria; kingdom Pseudomonadati; phylum Pseudomonadota; class Betaproteobacteria; order Burkholderiales; family Burkholderiaceae; genus Burkholderia; species Burkholderia sp. BCC1047. The sequence continues at coordinate 54,108 of NZ_CADFEH010000004.1, forward strand.
GCCGCATATTCCATCGCGAGCTTGCTGACCGCGTAGTCGTTCGCCGGCGCGGGCGCGACGGTTTCGTCGAGCACGCCGGGCGTCGAGTTGCCGTAGATGTTCGCGCTGCTGGCCAGCAGCACCGCCGACGGACGGCGGTCGAGGCCGGCGAGCGCCGCCAGCAGGTTGCGCGTGCCGACGATGTTGACCGCGTAGGTCGGCGACGGCTCGTCGTCGGCGACATGCGCACGCGCGGCGAGATGCACGACCGCGTCGGGTCGTGCGTCGGCCGCGGCCGCGCGCATCGCATCCGCGTCGAGCAGGTCGACGGGCAGCAGCGTGCACTGTGCGAACGCCGGATCGGCGGGGCGCGGTGTACCGGGCGCGACCGTGCCCCAGACGTCATAGCCGGCCGCCTGCAGGCGTTCGGCCATGTAGCGACCGGTGAAGCCCGTCAGGCCCGTGACGAACGCACGGCGCGACGGACGCCCGGTTTCAGAACGTGTCATGGTGTTGGTTCCGCGTCAAATCCGCTTCGACCATCATCTGACACAGTTGTTCGAGCGTCGTCTTGGGCGCCCAGCCCAGTTTGCTTTTCGCCTTGTCCGCGCAGCCGATCAGCAGGTCGACTTCGGCAGGGCGGTAGAACTTGGGATTCACCTCGACGAGCACGTTGCCCGTCGCCGCATCGAGGCCGCGTTCCTGCTCGCCCTTGCCGGTCCATTCGAGCTGGTAGCCGGCCGCCGCGAACGCCATCCGCACGAAGTCGCGCACGGTTTCGGTGCGGTTGGTCGCCAGCACGTAGGTGTCGGGTTCGTCGGCCTGCAGCATCCGCCACATGCCTTCGACGTATTCGAGTGCGAAGCCCCAGTCGCGCTTCGCGTCGAGATTGCCGAGCTCGAGCTTGGTCGCTTTGCCCAGCTTGATCTTCGCGATCGTGTCGGTGATCTTGCGCGTGACGAATTCGCGGCCGCGCAGCGGCGATTCGTGGTTGAACAGGATGCCGCTGCTGCCGAACAGGCCATACGATTCGCGGTAGTTCACGGTCATCCAGTGCGCGTACAGCTTTGCGACGCCGTACGGGCTGCGCGGATAGAACGCGGTGGTTTCCGTTTGCGGGATCGCCTGCACCTTGCCGAACATCTCCGACGTCGACGCCTGGTAGAAGCGCGTCTTCGGGCTCACGACGCGAATCGCCTCGAGCAGGTTCAGCGGGCCGATGCCGGTCACTTCGGCGGTCGACGCCGGCTGGTCGAACGACACGCCGACGAAGCTTTGCGCGGCCAGGTTGTACAGCTCGTCCGGCTGCGTGCGTTCGAGCAGGCGCAGGCTCGAGCCCGCGTCGGTCAGATCGTGTTCGACGAGCGTCAGGTTCGGGTGCGTGTCGACACCCAGCTCGGCGATGCGCCAGAAATTCACCGAACTGGTGCGGCGGTAGGTGCCGGTGACCTCGTAGCCCTTGTCGAGCAGCAGTTTGGTCAGGTACGCACCGTCTTGCCCCGAAATCCCGGTGATGATGGCCTTTTTACGCGTTTGGCTCATGGCGTTGTCCTGGTAGAAGCAATGGATGATGAAAGTCAGGCGGTCGTGCCGGCGGCGGCCGGCACCGCGCGGCGCGCGGGCCCGCGCGTCAGGCGCCGTTCGAAGCCGTACCAGCTCAGGGTCGCGTACGCGAGCGTGATCGCCAGCGCGAGCGCGGCCGTGACGAAGCGGTTCAGGTGCAGCGGCCACAGCGCGTACAGCACGCTTAGGTGGATCAGGTAGACGGTGTAGCTGACGGTGCCGACGTAGACGAGCATCGGGTTCGTCAGCACGCGCTGCACGAGGCCGCGGCCGCGCAGTGCGATCACGACGATCGACGTGCACAGCAGCAGCGAGATGCTGTAGAGCGCCGCGTTCGACAGCGGCGTGTTCGCGGCGCGAAAGCGCGGGAACGACAGGTGCAGCCAGCCGAGGATCGCGAGCGACACGAGCGCGCCGACGATCGCGAGCGGATAGAACGGCTCCAGCGCGCGCCGGTCGCGGCGCAGCACGATCGCGAGCAACGCGCCTGCCGCGAGCAGGTCCATCCGGAACGGCGTCAGGTAGTAGATCGGCCAGAACGAATCGAACCACGGCGTCGCGATCGCGCGCAGCACCGGCGCCGCGACGATCAGCGCGGCGGCGACCCACAGCAGTGCGCGCTCCGAGCACCACAGCACGACGAACGGCCAGAAGATGTAGAACTGCTCCTCGACCGCGAGCGACCACAGCACGTTCAGGCTGTCATGGCCGATGCTGCCGAGCGACAGCCCGATATTGGTCGAGAAGAACGCGAACCACGGCCAGTGCGGCAGCCAGCTCGCGCCGAACAGCAGCGTCGACACCAGCAGCAGCAGCACGTACGGCGGCAGGATGCGGCGTACGCGGCGCGCGTAGAAGTGGCTGAAGTACGACTGCCCGCGCGCCTTGCGATCGAGCAGGATGCCGGTGATCAGCAGGCCGCTCAGCACGAAGAACAGGTCGACGCCCATCCACAGCGGCGCCTTCAGCGCGTGTTGCAGGAAGACGGCGCCCACCGCGATCGCGCGCAGCCCGTCGAGCTGCACGATGCGGCCGTGTTGCGGCGGGGCGAGGTCGGCGGGGCGCGACAGGGCCGTCATCGCGCGGCTCCTTCACGACCCGCATCCGATGCGTGTACGTATTGCATGCCTTTAAATGGAATATGGAGTCGCAATCGATTCTAGGGAAAAGAAATCGGTAAAAAAACGCATGCCATTTATCTGCCGACAAATCGGCAAATGCCGGTTATTGCGATCGCGGGATGAAAGGTTGGCTCGCGGACGGGCGCGACAGGCGGCGCGGAGCGGAATTTTCTACGTGGTGACGCGGAAAGAGCGGTCGTTATTGCCGTTTTCCGCGGTCATTTACTCGCTGTTCCGGTTCGATCTTTCAGGCAGAAACATCCCCAAATATTTCCAAATTTCTTGTGATTATTTTTGCTTGTAACCTGCATCGCGACGTTTGAAACCCATTTAGCGACAGCGCGCCGCCGCGGGCGATCCGAGGCGGCGCCGGTCGCTGTTGCATCGAGTCTGGAGAAGCGCATTGCGACGTCTGATTCTGGTTGGCATGACGGTATGCGCGGCGCTGCTGACGAGCGCCGTGCCGGCCGAAACGGTGTTGCCCGCGACGACGTCGTGGATCGGCAACACGTTCGGCTATGGCGACGGCACGTGGACGCAGATCGACATTCGCGCGATCGCGGTGACGCCGGAGGGCAAGGTGTATACGAATGCGCCGTGGGACGAGAGCGGCGCCGAGGCGAGCGTCTACCAGGACGGGAAGATGCTCGGCTTCGCGGGCGGCACGCACGGCTGGGGCAACCTCGGCGGCAGCGCGATCGCGGTGAACGGCAAGTACGCGTATGTCGCGATCGGCGTCGGCAACGAGCGCGGCCATCTGCAGTCGCCCGGCATCTGGCCGGACAAGGGCAAGCAATGGTTCGGCATCTCGCGGCGCACGATCGGCGACATGAAGCAGCCCGCGCCGTTTCGCGCGGCGCCGCAGGTCGCGCCGGGCGGGCGCGCCGATACCGGCCGCGCGCGGATGGCCGCGAGCTTCATGATGATGAACGAGGTGTCGGCGCCCGCGCGCTCGGAAGTCGGTGAGGCGAAGGCGGAAGTGGGCGGCCTCGCGGCCGACGACAAGACGCTGTTCGCGACCAATCCGTCGCGCGACGTGGTGGATGTCTACGACGCGGAAACGATGCAGCAGAAGGGCACGTGGAGCGCGCACGAGCCGGGCCGCATCGCGTTGGCGGGCGACGGCACGCTGTGGCTGCTGACCGATACGCTCGGCGGCCCCGCGCATCTCGTGCACGTGCGGGCCGACGGCCGCAAGCTCGACGACGCGCCGGCGCTGCCGGAAGGCACCGACGCGGTGGACGTGGCCGTCGACGCGAAAGGGCGCGTGCTCGTCGCGGACAACGGGCCGCGCCAGCAGATCCTGATCTTCTCGAAAGGCGGCAAGGGCTATGCGCCGTCGGGCACGCTCGGCGAGCGCGGCGGCATCTTCGCGGGTCCCGTGCCGGGCCGGCCGGGGCCGCAGCGCTTCAACGGGCTGACGGGCGTCGGCGTCGACCGCGCGGGCAACATCTATGTGTCGATGAACGGGATCGGGCCGCGCCACGCCACGATCGGCGCGGGGCTTGGCGCGGTGCTGGAAAGCTACACGCCCGACGGCAAGCTGCGCTGGCAGGTGCAGGGGCTGCTGTTCGTCGACGGCGCGTGGCTGGACCCGGCGCGGCCGAACAGCGTGTACACGGGCAACAAGCGCTTCGAGCTCGACCTGTCGAAGCCGCCGGGCCAGGACTGGAAATACGTCGGCTTCCTGTCGAACCGCTTCAAGTATCCGGACGACCCGGTGTTCCACACGGACCAGTATCCGGGCATGCCGATCGCGCGGCGCGTCGACGGCCGCACGTTCCTGTATCTGACCGACATGTACGCCGATCACCTGAAGATCTATCGTTTCGACGCGAAGCGCGACGGCGAGGTCGCGATTCCGTCGGGCCTGATCGCGGGCCGCGCGCGGCCGGTCGACAAGGTGCCGAACAAGCCGCCGGGCGGCGACTGGCTGTGGCGCGACGCGAACGGCAACGGCCGGATCGATGCCGACGAGTCCGAGATCAACACGACGGGCAAGGCAAAGGCTGGCGGCTGGGGCTGGTGGGTCGACACGAAGGGCGACATCTGGCGCACGAGCGACGTGCGAGGGATTCATCGCTTCGGCTATGGCGGCGTCGACAAGGCCGGCAACCCGATCTATTCGTACGACAAGGTCACGACGTACCCGATGCCGCAGCCGTTCACGCAGCTGCGCCGCGCGATCTACGAGCCGCAGACGGACACGCTGTACGTGACCGGCTATACGGCCGACGCGCCGCCGCAGCCGGGCATCAACAAGGAAGTCGGCCGCGTGCTGGTGCGTTTCGACAAATGGTCGAGCGGCTCGCCGGTGGTGCGCTATCAGGTCGCGCTGCCGTGGCAACTCGACGCGAAGCCAATCCTCGACCTGATCGGGATCACGGTCGAGGGCCGCTACCTCTTCACCGTGGAGCCGGTCGGCAAGATCCACGTGTACGACAAGGAAACCGGCAAGGAAGTCGGCGTGATGAGCCCGGGCGCGGAGGTCGGCAAGGCGTCGGGCTGGGTCGACGTGCCGTTCGGCATCAGCGCGTTCCGGCGCGAGAACGGCGAGTACCTGGTGTTCGTCGAGGAAGACGCGCGCGGCAAGGTGCTCATGTACCGCTGGAAACCGTAACGGGCCCCTGGGCTAAAGCATGGACAAAGGCATACTCAAGAACGTTTCGATCAACTTCATCGGGCTGATCCTGCCGACCTTCGTGTCGCTGGTGACGGTGCCCGCGTACATCCACGCGCTCGGCGTCGAACGCTACGGCGTCGTCAGCCTCGTATGGACGCTGATCGGCTATTTCGGGATCCTCGATCTCGGGATGAGCATGGCCGCGCAGAACCACATCTCGAAGGCGCTCGCGAGCGGCAACGCCGACGAAAGCGCGCGCGTGTTCTGGAGCGCGTTCTGGCTGAATCTCGGCACCGGCATCGTCGGCGGCCTGCTGATCTATTTCGGCGCGTTCGTCTATACCGCGTATTTCACGAAGGTGTCGGCCGCGATGCAGCACGAGGTGTATCTGGCGCTGCCGTGGCTTGCGCTCGCGATTCCGCTCGCGAACGTGTCGTGGGTGTTCGCCGGCGCGATCAACGGCGCCGAACGATTCGGCGTGTTCAATACGAACCAGACGATCGGCACGTTCCTGTTCCAGCTGCTGCCGCTCGGCGCCGCGTGGTGGATCGCGCCGAACCTGCAGACGGTGTTGGCTGCTGCCGTCGTCGCGCGGCTGATCGCGGCGGTGATGCTCGGTCAGGCCAGCATCAAGGTGCTCGGGATTCGCCGCATCGATCCGCCGCAGTGGGGCACCGCGAAGGGGCTGTTCAACTTCGGCGGCTGGATGCTGATCGCGAGCACGACGAGCATGATCGCCGACACGCTCGACCGCGTGATGCTCGGCGCCGGCATGGGCGCGAAGTTCGTCACGTATTACACGGTGCCGCAGAACCTCGTCACGCGGCTGAACATGCTGCCGAACGCGCTGGTGCGCACGCTGTTCCCGCGCCTGTCGGCGGTCGGCCGCGATCACGCGGATACGCTCGCGCGCCAGTCGCTCGAATTCCTGAACGGCGTGTTCACGCCGGTCGGCATCGTCGCGATCTTCGCGCTCGCGCCGTTCCTCACGCTGTGGGTCGGCGCCGATCTCGCCGCGCATTCGGCGCCGGTCGGCCGCGTGCTGGTGATCAGCGTGTGGCTCGTCGGTCAGGCGAGCGTCACGCGCATCCTGATCCAGTCGCAGGTCAATCCGGCCCGCGCGGCATTCGCCGGACTCGTCGAGATGCCGTTCTTCGTCGGCGGCCTGTGGTTCGGCATTCATCACTTCGGGCTGATCGGCGCGGCCGTGGTCGTCGCGGCGCGCGCGCTCGTCGACTACGGCGTGCTGCTGTACCTGTCGGCGATCCGGATGCGCGCGATCGTGCTCGACATGCTCGCCCATCTCGCGTTCCTGCTCGCGAGCCTGTTCCTGGCGCAGGCATGGCCGGGGCTCGTCCAGTCGATCGGCATGTGCGCGGTCGTGCTGGTGCTGAACGTCGCGTGGTCGCTCACGATGACGCCGGGATTGCGCGCACTCGTGCGCGACCTGTTTGCCCGTCTCAATGCGAGGAGAACCGCATGAATCGCGATCTGGCGGAACACGCCGTCCTGAATCTCGCCACGGCCGATGCCGCCGTGGTCCACGCCGGCGACGCCGCCGCGCTGCACCCGGCCGAGCGCGCTGGCGCGCGACAGCCGGCGCGTGCGCTGCGCGTGGCGATCGTCCACGACTGGCTCGTCACCTATGCGGGCGCGGAGCGCGTGCTTGAACAGATCGTCGCGTGCTTTCCCGACGCGGACCTGTTCAGCCTCGTCGATTTCCTCGACGATCGCGCGTTCGTGCGCGGCAAGCCGGTGACGACGTCGTTCATCCAGAAGCTGCCGTTCGCCCGCACCAAGTACCGCAGCTACCTGCCGCTGATGCCGCTCGCGATCGAGCAGCTCGACGTGTCCGAGTACGACCTCGTGATCTCGAGCAGCCACGCGGTCGCGAAGGGCGTGCTCACCGGGCCGGACCAGGTGCACATCAGCTACGTGCATTCGCCGATCCGCTATGCGTGGGACCTGCAGCACCAGTATCTGGAACAGTCGAACCTCACGCACGGGCCGAAATCGCTGCTCGCGCGGATGATTCTTCATTACATCCGCAACTGGGATACGCGCACCGCGAACGCGGTGGACGGCTTCGTCGCGAATTCCGCGTTCATCGCGCGGCGCATCAAGAAGGTCTACCACCGCGACGCGGCGGTGATCTTCCCGCCGGTCGACGTCGACGCGTTCTCGCTGAACGCGGTGAAGGAGGATTTCTACCTGACCGCGTCGCGGATGGTGCCGTACAAGAAGATCGACCTGATCGTCGAAGCCTTCTCGAAGACGCCCGAGCGCAAGCTCGTCGTGATCGGCGACGGCCCCGAGATGCAGAAGATTCGCGCGAAGGCGGGCCCAAACGTCGAGATCATGGGCTATCAGCCGTTCGCGGTGCTGCACGACCGGATGCGGCGCGCGAAGGCGTTCGTGTTCGCGGCCGAGGAGGATTTCGGGATCTCGGTCGTCGAGGCGCAGGCGTGCGGCACGCCGGTGATTGCGTACGGCAAGGGTGGTGCGCTCGAAACCGTGCTCGACCCGCAGTCGAACCTGAACCCGACCGGCCTTTTCTTCGACGAACAGACGCCGCACGCGATCGTCGCGGCCGTCGATGATTTCGAGCGCGCGCCGCAGCGCTTCACGCCCGACGCGTGCCGCGCGAACGCGGAGCGGTTTTCCGCCGACACGTTCCGGCGGCGCTTCCTCGACTACGTCGAACAAGCGCTGCCCGGCTCGACCGCGCAGCGCGGCACGGCGGCGCCGCTGCCGGTCCCGCGCGGCCCGGCGACGCTCGTGCTCGACCAGAGCGGCGTGCTCGGCGGCGCCGAGCTGTCGCTGCTCGAGATCATGAAGCACATGCGCGCGAACGCCGACGTGCTGCTGTTCGACGACGGCCCGTTTCGCGCGGCGCTCGACGAGATCGGCGCGCGCGTCGACGTGGTCCAGCAGGGCGCGCTCGCGGGCGTGCGCAAGCAGGGCGGCGTGTCGTTCGGCGCGGTGAAGCAGCTCGTGCGGCTGGTGCGCGACGTCGCCCGCCGCGCGCGCCGCGCCGAGGTGATCTACGCGAACACGCAACGCGCGATGGTGGTCGCCGCGCTCGCCGGGCGGCTCGCGCGCAAGCCGGTCGTCTGGCATTTGCGCGACATCGTCAGCACCGACCATTTCGGCGGCAAGCAGTTGCAGGCGATCAAGTACTGCGCGCGGTTCGGCATCACGCGCGTGATCGCGAACTCCGACGCATCCGCGCAGGCGTTCCGCGCGCTGACCGGCTTCACGCCGCAGCACGTCGACGTCGTGTTCAACGGGATTTCGGCCGAACCATTCGATGCGCTGGAAGGCGTGAGCCAGGCCGCGCTGCGCGCGCGCCTCGGGTTGCCCGCGGACGCATGGCTGGTCGGCTCGTTCAGCCGTCTCGCGCGCTGGAAGGGGCAGCACGTGCTGCTGGAGGCCGCCGCGCGGCATCCGGACATGCACGTGGTGCTGGTCGGCGCGCCGCTGTTCGGCGAGGACGACTATGCGGCGCAACTGCACGAATACGTCGCGCAGCATGCGATGGACGAGCGCGTGCATTTCCTCGGCTTCCAGCGCGACGTGGCCGCGTGCATGACGGCCGTCGACGTCGTCGCGCACACGTCGATCACGCCGGAGCCGTTCGGGCGCGTGATCGTCGAGGGGATGCTCGCGCGCCGGCCGGTCGTCGCGGCGCGCGCGGGCGGTGTCGTCGAGATCATCGAGGACGGCGACAACGGGCTGCTCTGCGAGCCGGGCAACGCGGCCGCGCTGGCCGATGCGCTGGCGACGCTCAAGCGCGACCGCGCGCTGCGCGAGCGGCTCGTCGCGAGCGGGCGCGCGACCGCCGTGCGCCGGTTCGGGACCGAAACCTACGTGGAGCGGGTCGAGAAGATCCTCGCGGATACGGCGAAGGCTGCCAAGGCGGCGAGCGCGAAGAAGTAGCAGCCGGCGGGAGCCGGCGGAAAGCCGCGGAAAACGGGGCCCCCATGCGGCGTTGCGCTGCGCGGGGGCTTTGCTTTTCAGCGGGCGAGGCGTGTGGTCGGGACGGGCAGGCTGGTTTGCGCCCCGGGTCGGAGTCGGGCGCGAGCGTAGCCGAGCGCCCTCTGGAACAGGATCGGGCCGTCGGGAACGTGAAGCGAGCAGTCGACACCGTCGCGCGCGTGCTTCGGCCACCGCGCAGAAGGCGCCCGTGCGGGCCGTAGTGCGGTCGGAGGGCGGCGGGCTGCCCATTCCCTGTCGACCCGCCCTGCAACCGCGTGCCGGCCATGAAAAAGCCCCCGCGCAGCGACACGCCGCGCGAGGGCTCCGGACCGGACGGCCGATCGAGCCGTCCGGCTCGCGTCAGGCGGCCTGTTCGGGCGTCGACGCGACGACGCGGGCGGTGCGGGCCGGCTTGAAGCTGGCCGACCACATCATCGCCGGCCGTTCGAACATCCGGTAGAACAGGTACGCGACCGGAACCGCGACGGCCATGAACGCGAACGACGGCCAGATCGACAGTTGCAGTTCGGAGTGGAACAGCACCGAGCCGAGGCAGACGAACAGCGGCAGGTGGATCAGGTACAGCGAGTAGCTGAAGTCGCCGAACCAGCTCAGCACGCGCAGCGGCGGCGTCGTGCGCGGCGGCCGGGCGAGCGCGCGGTACAGGAAGCATGCGAAGCCGGCCGACCACAGCTGGAACGCGCCGTACTGGCCGAAATGGAATGCGCCGCAGCCGGCGGCCAGCAGCACGGCGGCCGCGACGTACCACGCGCGCGACGGCACGACGGCCGTGCCGCGCGACTGCTGCGCGCGCACGTCGGCGATCCATGCGCCGATCGTCCAGGACAGCCAGTACGACGTGAAGAACTGCAGGTCGTGCCGTTCGAGCAGCCACGCCGACGCGACGTTGACGAGCGCCACCGCGGCGACGACGGCCGGCATGCCGATGCGCCGGCGCAGCGCGAACAGCAGCGGGTAGATCGCGTAGAACTGCACTTCGAGCGACAGCGTCCACAGCGCGCCGTTCGACCCGTACGTGTAGCCGGCGACGCCCTGCAGCGAGAACAGGTTCACGAGGAACGCGACGAGGCCGACGTCGCGGATCTTGTGGCTGACGGGCTCGATCTGCAGGCTGACCGCATCGAGCGCGAGCGTGAACAGCAGCGCGGCGAGCAGCACCGGGTAGATGCGCGCGAAGCGGCGCACCCAGAAGTTCGGCGCGTCGAGCCGGTACGCGGGATTGGCCGCGAGCTTGAGCGCCGCGTTGCGGTGGATGCAGTAGCCGCTGATCACGAAGAAGATCGGGACGCCGGCCGAGCCCCACGCGAACGGGAAGGTCAGGTAGCCGGCGATCGCGCCGGGGCTGAGTGCATGACCGTAAGCCTGATGGAAGCTCTGCATGCCGACCCAGACGACCTGGCGGCAGTGGAAATAGGCGACGAGCAGCGCCGCGAAGCCGCGCATCGCGTCGATCACGTGTTCCTTATGGTCGGCGACGGGCGGCGCGGCCAGAGACGATCCGCTGAAAGCTTGCATGCGATTCGATTCCTTGCGACGGATGGACGGGAAGTTCATCCAATCGTAATGCGCAAGAATTCGGTCAATGAATAAAAAAATCTCGCCCGGAAATATCGGTATTCCGCATCATGGGTTTATCGCGGCCTGAAAGCGGTTCCGCGACGGGCACGAATTATTTGCCGATTTTTTTCTGATAGTTTGAAGCTCCAGTTGATTGATGCAAGGAGCGGCAAGATGGACATGCATTGGATCGCGAGCGCTGCAGTACTGCTGGTCATGGCCGTGCTGTCGGCGTACCGCGAGGCGCTGAAGAACGAACCGATCCGCCCGGGCCTCGAGCGGGGCGGCGTGCCCTATATCGAGGAATTCGAATCGTAAGAATTTGTATCCGGAAAATCGGTAATTTGTTTCTGCTTCGGCAATCGGTTCGGCAATATCGACCGGGTTGAAGCGATTATATTTTTTCCGGAATAATCGGGCAATCAGTTCATATCGAAAATGAGCGGAGCGGAATTGGCAGTACCGTCGATTCTCGATATGCCGTTCGGAACACAATCGCGCCGGGTCGCGGGTCGACGCGGCGCAGTCAACGCTATCAGGATGCGAACATGTTGAAAGTCACCAGGGCCGTGTTTCCCGTTGCCGGTCTCGGCACGCGGTTCCTCCCGGCAACGAAGGCGAGCCCGAAGGAAATGTTGCCCGTCGTCGACAAGCCGCTGATTCAGTACGCGGTCGAGGAAGCGATCAACGCCGGTATCACCGAGATGATCTTCGTCACCGGGCGCAGCAAGCGCGCGATCGAGGATCATTTCGACAAGTCGTACGAGATCGAGGCCGAGCTCGAGGCGCGCGGCAAGGAAAAGCTGCTGGAGCTCGTGCGCGGCATCAAGCCGAGCCACGTCAACTGCTTCTACGTGCGCCAGCCGGAAGCGCTCGGCCTCGGCCATGCGGTGCTGTGCGCGGAGAAGCTCGTGCACGGCGAGCCGTTCGCGGTGATCCTCGCCGACGACCTGCTGCACGGCGAACAGCCGGTGCTCAAGCAGCTCGTCGACGTGTTCGACCACTATCACAGCTCGGTGATCGGCGTGGAGACGATCCCGCGCGAAGACAGTCGCTCGTATGGCGTCGTCGAAGGTCGGGAGTGGGAAGAGGACATCATCAAGCTGTCGGGCATCATCGAGAAGCCGGCGCCCGAGGATGCGCCGTCGAACCTCGGCGTGGTCGGCCGCTACGTGTTCATGCCGACGATCTTCGATCATCTGCGCAAGCTCAAGCCGGGCGCGGGCGGCGAACTGCAGCTCACCGACGCCGTCCAGTCGCTGCTCGCGAACGAACAGGTGCTCGCGTATCGCTACTACGGCACGCGTTTCGACTGCGGCAGCAAGATCGGCTATCTGAAGGCCACTGTCGAGCTCGCGCTCCAGCATCCGGAAGTGAGCCGCGAATTCGAGGCGTACCTGCGTACCTGCTTGCCCGCGCTGGCTGCCGTCGCTTAAGCGGCCGCGCGCTCCGTCGTTTCAGGTGGTGGTTGTTCCGTTGGCCCCGGCCGCTCGCGCGCCGGGGCTTTTTTGTTTTTGGCGGGCGCACGAGCGTGGTGCGTGACGTCTGGATGTCGCACCTCCTCGGACGGGCGGAGGGCGCTGGCGCGCGGCGGCGAAGTAGGTCGATGAGGCGGAGCGTAGCGCGTGAAACCGGTGCCGACGCATTCGTCGCGTGACCGGATAGGCGGATGGATTGCGCGGGTTGTACGACGCTCGCGTGGGTGTCGTGCGATGACGCGGCATCGGCTGCCAAGCACTTGGCCGCCGGCTGCCGGGCGTCACCGGTATCGACGCGTTCCGATCCGGTTCCCGCCGCCCACCGCTCAGCGCGGCGACGTGCTCGGTTGCGCGGCGAAGTGTCGGGCCAGCAGCGCGGCGATCGGCTTCTTGAAGTCGAGCAGCCGTTTTTCGAGATAACGCCAGGACAGGTGCGCAAGCAGCACGGCGAGCGCGAATTGCAGCATTTCCGGCAGCGCGTCGCGGACGATTTCCGGCATCGGCACATGCGCGAACGACGCGGGCAGCGCGCCGAAGCGCGCCGGAATCAGGTTGTGGAACAGGTAGAAGCCGTAGCTGATCGTGCCGAGATACGCGAGCGGCGCCCAGTCGAGCAGCGCGACGACGGGATGCTCGGGCGCGCTGACGATCCACAGCATCAGCGCGCCGAGCGACACCGACAGGCCGAGATCCGCGAGCCCCGCGACCGCATCGGGCAATGCCGTGCAGGCGGGCAGCACGAGGAAGAAGGCGACGCCGGCCGCGCCGAGCCAGCCGGGCGGCACGCGGCGCGCGGCGGCCGCGCCGCGATCGGCGAGCGCCATCGCGCCGACGCCGCCGAGCGCGATCAACGCGAAATTCCACGGGGAAAACGCGTAGATCAGCACCGGCGACGCGTCGGACAGGTAGAGCGCGAGATGCGCGAGCGCGCACAGCGCGACGGCCGCGATGCCGAGCGCGACGTGTCGCGCGGCGGGCACCGCGAGCAGCGCGAGCGGGGCGATCAGATAGAACTGCTGTTCAACGGCGAGGCTCCAGAAGTGCGACGTGGAGCCCGGCCAGCCGTCCTTGACGACGCCGATCCAGTAATTCGACAGGAACACCGCGTGCCATGCGAGCCCGAGGTTGACGTCGCGCTGGTAGAACAGCGCGTGCGCGATCGCGAGCGCGGCGAGCAGCAGGTAGTAGACGGGAAAGATCCGCAGCGCGCGCTTCGCGAGGAACAGCGCGAGCGCGTGGCGACGCGTCATGGCGCCGCGCTCGACCGCCTGGCGGTTGCGATGCAGCTCGCCGACGATCAGAAATCCGCTGATGAGGAAAAACGTCCACACGCCAAGCTTGCCGACGTCGACGGCAAGGACATGGCCCTTGTGGGACAGGAAAACGAGGATGACGGCGAGGGCTCGCAGGCCGTCGAGTCCTTTGACGTATCTGACTTCGCGCATGGAGGCATCCGGGCATTGAGCACGCCCAGTATAGGTGCGCAAATATCGAACGTAATTCGCGTTCGGGCCCATACGTGAAGGTGTTTTTTCACGCTCGGGCGTCGATGAAGTCGGTCGCGCGCAACAAAACCTGCGGGAAACCCCGCGAAAACGCATAAAAGTACTGCACGAAGCGTCAAGGCGCTTGTAGAATCCGGCGTTGAAGCGCGCGCGTTGCACGCTTCGTGTATCCAACGACCACACCTGGTAGGAGAAACATGGCGACTTCCGCAAAAAAGGTGGCCAAGAAGGCTGCCGCACCGGCCACCAAGAAAGTGGCTGCCAAAAAGGCTGCGCCCGCGAAGAAAGTAGTGGCCAAGAAGGCTGTCGCAAAGGCAGCACCGGCTGCTCCGACGCCGCTGAAGGACAAGTTCACGAAGGCATCGCTCGCAACGCACATCGCTGAGCGCGCAGCTGTCGAAGTGAAGGCGGTCAAGGCAGTGCTCGTCGCACTCGAGAACGTCGTGCTGGGCTCGGTTCACAAGAAGGGCGCGGGCGAGTTCACGCTGCCGGGCCTGCTGAAGATCACGGCACAAGTCGTGCCGGCGAAGAAGAAGCGCTTCGGCAAGGATCCGTTCACGGGCGAAGAGCGTTGGTTCCCGGCGAAGCCGGCCAGCGTGCGCGTGAAGGCACGTGCGCTGAAGAAGCTGAAGGACGCGGCAGCGTAATGCCGCGCAACGACTGCCGAATGCAAGTCGGCAGCCGTTGCGATGTCCCGAGATCCCCGTACGCGAAAGCGTGCGGGGATTTTTATTGCGCCGCGCAACGCGCGCGGCGGCGAACAGGCGGCATGGCGATCACCGGTTGCCCGGCGTATGACGCGCGGCGGATCGTATGTCGCGCATCTGCATCCCCATCGCCGAGCGGCGAGCTTCGTTCGCGCGACGCGTGTCGGTGTCGCTGCGGCAGGGCGAAACGCTCGGCATCGTCGGCGAATCGCGATCGGGGAAGTCGACGCTCGCAGTGGCGCTGCCCGGGTGTCGTTTCTTCGCGTTCCGTTGGGCGCGCGTCGTCAGGTTTGCCGTCGTGATGACCGATTTCATTCCGCATGAGATCGCCGCACAGCTCGCCGCCGCACGCGTCGCGATCGAACGGCATCTCGGCGCGACGCTGCAAGCGATCCACCTGTTCGGATCGGCGCTCGACGGCGGCCTGAAACCGCGCAGCGACATCGATTTGCTGGTGACGGTAGCGGTACGCCCGGACGAAGCGCTGCGGCGCGCGCTGATGTCGGACCTGCTCGGCGTGTCTGCGCCGCCGGGTCGCAGCAGCGGCATGCGTGCGCTGGAGGTCACCGTCATCGCGCACGGCGACGTGGTGCCGTGGCGTCATCCCGCGCGACGCGAGTTGCAGTTCGGCGAGTGGCTGCGCGGCGATCTGGAAGCCGGCATCGTCGAGCCGCCGCTGATCGATCACGATCTGGCCATCCTGTTGACGAAGGCGCAACAGCACAGTGTCGCGCTGGTCGGGTCGCCCGCGAACGTATTGTTCGAGCCGGTGCCGGTGCGCGACTTCGTCGCCGCGTTGCTCGCGACCGTTGCGCAGTGGAAGGCCGAGCCGGACTGGCGCGGCGACGAGTGCAACATTGTGCTCGCGCTCGCGCGCATCTGGTACAGCGCCGCGACCGGCGGGATCGCACCGAAGGACGCCGCCGCGACGTGGGTGCTGACGCGTTTGCCGGACGCGCACCGGCCGGTCGTCGCGGCTGCGCGTGCTGCCTATGTCGATGGCGAAGCGGGCGCGGCGATTCTGTCGGGCGAGCCGCTGGCCGAATTCATCGGCTACGCGCGGCGCGCGATCGAGTCGATGCTGTCGGCATAGCGGCGGGCGCCGGCGAAGCACGTTAACGGCTTACGGCCCGCCTGCCACGGATAGCGAACCCGTTCGAGCCGGATGCATGCGCGACCCGTCGAGCCGGGTGCGCGCAGACGGCGATCCGGCGCGGCATCACGCATGCGCAGCCGGACGCCTGTCATTAGCCCGCGGTGCCCGCAAAGGCGGCTTTCAGCGCGGCGTCGTCGAACTTCGTCATCTGCATCATCGCGGCGGCCACGCGGCCGGCCTTGACCGCGTCGCGGTCGGCCATCATCGGGATGAGCGCTTCCGGAACGATCTGCCATGACACGCCGTAGCGATCCCTCAGCCAGCCGCAGCCGTCGGCCGTGCCGCCGTTGTCGAGCAGGGCGCTCCAGTAGCGGTCGAGTTCCGCCTGGTCCGCGCAGCTGACGAGCAGCGAGATCGAGTGATTGAACGCCTCCGTGCGCGGGTGGCTCATCGCAAAGAATGGCTGCCCGAACAGCTCGAATTCGACCATCCGCGTGCCGTCGGTGCCGGGCACGGCCGTGACGCGCACGATGCGCGAATCCGGAAAGATGCCGGCATAGAAGGCCGCGGCTTCTTCGGCTTCCGTCGAATACCAGAGGAAAGGCGTGATCTTCTGAATCGTCATGACGAGTCTCCTGTCTGCATGGGTGCGGGGCAAACCGTATGCCGCCATCGATACGACGGACGACGCCCGCCGAAATCGACACGCGGCGCAAATAAATCCTGCGTCGGTTAACCCGGGCGGCGCCGGCTGTGCGGATGATAGGCGCTCAACGGAGAAACGGCGACCTCTCCGGCCATCGGAAACGGGGTTGCGGGTGGATTGCAGCCGCCAGGCGCCGCTGCCGGCGCGCCGGCTTGCATCGGGTCCCGGCTTGGGCGCGGAGGCCTTGCGGTCGATGTCGGCCTCGCCTGCCGGAGACGGACGAAAAAAAGCCAGCCGCGGCCGAAACCGGGGCTGGCTTTCCAGGTCGGCGGCAAGGCGTCGGAGACGCCATGCACACCGGATACTTCGTTTTTAGAACTTGTGACGCAGGCCGAGTGCGACGATTTCCTGCGAGCTCTTGCCGGCGATGCCGTACGAGCCGACCGACGCTTGCGCCTCGGTGCCGTCGGCGTTGTGGCCGCTTGCGTGCTGGTATGCGCCAACCAGGTACACGTCGGTGCGCTTCGACAGCGAGTAGTCCGCGCCGAGCGAAACCTGATGGTACTTGGCGTCGGTCTGGCCGCTACCCTTCGTGTAGATGTAGCCGAGGCCGAGCAGCAGCGGTGCCGATGCCTGGTACGTGACGAATGCGCGGCCCGTGTTGTACTTCTGGTTCGTGCCGAAGCCCGAGTTCGCATCAGCCTTGTATTGCGCGTTGCTGTAGCCGGCACCGACCGTCACCGGGCCGAATGCATACTGGCCAGCGACTTGCGCGATACCGATCGACGATGCCGACGAGTAGGCGTTGTTGATGAAGCTGCCCGAACCGTCGAAGATCGCGTCCGACGTGCCGGCCCAGCCGGTGCGCACGCCAGCGGCGCTCAGCGGAGCCGAGTTGTTCGCGTGGAAGTAACCTGCAGCCAGGCCGACCGGGCCGTTGTTGTAGGCTGCAGCTGCTGCCCACGTCTGACCCTTGCCGGTTGCGCCGGCGACGCCGCCGAGTGCGTACATCGCTTCGACTTGCAGGCCAGCCCAGACCGGCGACGTGTACTTGATCGCGTTGCTGACGCGCAGGCTGTTGTCGTTGTTGTCGACGTCGCCCGGCGTGGCGAACACGCTGCCGAAGTAGTTGTCAGCCGTGACTGCCTGAACCAGGTCGACGAGCGGGTCGTACTGGCGGCCCAGCGTCAGCGTACCGTACTGGTCGCTTTGCAGGCCGACGAAAGCCTGGCGGCCGAACATGCGCTGGCCTTGGCCCAGTGCACCCGTTGCCGAGTTGAAGCCGTTTTCCAACTGGAAGATCGCCTTCAGGCCGCCGCCGAGGTCTTCCGAACCCTTCAGGCCGAAGCGGGCGCCTTGCAGGTTGCCGCTACCCATCGACCACGAATTGTTACCTTGACCGTCGTTACCGTGAACATAGGTGATCGACGTGTCGATCACGCCGTACAGCGTCACGCTCGACTGAGCCTGAGCAGCACCAGCGGCGCCCAGCAGGGCGAGCGAGAGGGTCGAGAGAGCAAGTTTCTTCATCGTTGAGTTTCTCCACGCAAGTGATTCATCGTTATTTGTTGCGGATTGGAGAATAGCTCAGTGCCATACACGCAAGAAAGCTCAAAAAATAAAGTGTCTCGAAAAGGTAACAGCGGGAAAAAGTCCATATAGATCAAGCACATCAGCAACTGTTCCTGTTTATGAAACAGTTGACAATTGCTGCGCCGCGATTGTTTCAATAGTTGATGCGCATGGCCGTAGATCCGTTGTTTTGGCCGGTTGCAGCAACGAAACGAGGGTGTGCAAACGTTTGCCGTTGCAGGTGGGCGCATGTCGGCGTGCCACGCATGCGTCGACACCGCGCGCATGCGCGGCGGGACGACGGGGTTGCAAAGGGGAGAGGCGTGTGCCGGGCGCGCGTTAGACCGATGCGCGTCCGCTTGCAGAGGGCGGGTGAATCAGTCGTCGCGCGGGCGATCGTCGGTGTGACCGGGTTGAACTGCCTGAGCGGACGCGGTCGGCGCCGGATGCTCGGCCGGCCGATGCGCGTCGCCGCGGGCCGCCGCGAATTCCGCGCCGAGCAGCAGCACGATCGCGGAGAAGTACAGCCACATCAGCAGGACCGCGAACGATCCGGCCGCGCCGAACGCACTCGCGGTGCCTGCATGCGCGAGATACAGCGCGAACAGCTTCTTGCCGCCGGAGAACAGGATCGCCGACACGACGCCGCCGATCGCCGCGTCGCGCCACGCGACGCGCGCATCCGGCAGGAATTTCATCAGCGATGCGAACGCGGCCGCGAGCACCGCGATGCCGACGAAGAACTGGATGAGGTTCGTGACAACCACGTACGGGGAATCGCCGAGCAGCCAGGTGCCGACGAAGGTGATCGCGGTGTCGAGCACGAGCGACACGATCAGCAGGAAGGCGACGCCCAGCACGAGCCCGAACGAAATCAGCCGCACGCGCACGAGGCCGAGCATGCTCGACCAGCGGCTTTCGGTGGCCGGCCAGATCACGCTGAGCGCGGCGCTGAGCGACGCGAACGTGGCCGACGCGCCGATTGCGAGCGCGGCGAACGAGATCAGCGTGGCGAGGCCGCCGCGTTGGCCCGCGCGGTGTGCGTTCTGCACGATCGTCTGGATGCTGGCCGCCGCGTCGTCGCCGATCAGTTGGTGCGCCTGTTCGAACACCTGGCCGCGCGCGGCGTCGTCGCCGTAGAACCAGCCGGCCACCGCGATCACCATCACGAGGGTCGGCGCGAGCGAGAACGCGGAGAAAAACGCGATGCCCGCGGCCATCGCGGAGCAGCGGTCGGACGAAAAGCGCTTGAACGCGGTGAGGGCCCAGTTGGCCTGCTGCTGGGCGAGACGGGTGGCTTCGGAAGTGATCTGTCGTTTCATGACGGTTCGGTTGCGCGCGGAACGCGGATCATCGCGGGTTGATCGCAGGTTGGTCGGACAAATCGGTATTGATCCGAGGATTCGGTCAGAGTTGCCTGAACTGTCTATAATTCCTTTCAGTCGTACCCCACCCCACAATAACGCCGAGACCGCCATGCTACAAATGTCCCGGCGCCAGTTCCTGAAGGTGACCGCCACGTCGCTTGCCGGATCGAGTCTTGCCCTGATGGGCTTTTCTCCGTCCGAAGCGCTGGCCGAAGTCCGACAGTACAAACTGGCGCGCACCGTCGAAACGCGCAACACCTGTCCTTACTGTTCAGTAGGTTGCGGCATCCTGATGTACAGCCTCGGCGACGGCGCGAAAAACGCGCAGCCGAGCATCATCCATATCGAAGGCGATCCCGACCACCCGGTCAATCGCGGCACGCTGTGCCCGAAGGGCGCGAGCCTGATCGACTTCATCCACAGCCCGAACCGCCTGACGCACCCCGAGTATCGTGCGCCCGGCTCGGACAAGTGGGAACCCATCTCGTGGAACGACGCGCTCGACCGCATCGCGAAGCTGATGAAGGCCGACCGCGACGCGAACTTCGTCGAGACGGCCGAAGACGGCGCGAAGGTCAACCGCTGGCTGACGACCGGCATGCTGGCGGCTTCGGCGGGCAGCAACGAGGTCGGCTACCTGACGCACAAGACCATCCGCAGTCTCGGGATGCTCGCATTCGACAATCAGGCGCGTGTCTGACATGGCCCGACGGTGGCAGGTCTTGCCCCGACGTTTGGCCGTGGAGCGATGACGAACCATTGGGTCGACATCAAGAACGCGGACGTGATTCTCGTGATGGGCGGCAATGCAGCCGAGGCCCATCCGTGCGGTTTCAAGTGGGTAACGGAGGCGAAGGCGCACCGCAAGGCGCGGCTGATCGTCGTCGACCCGCGCTTCACGCGTACGGCCTCGGTGGCCGATTACTACGCGCCGATCCGTACCGGCACCGACATCGTCTTCCTGGGCGGCGTCATCAATTATCTGCTGACGAACGACAAGATCCAGCATGAGTACGTGAAGAACTACACGGACTTCTCGTTCATCGTGCGCGAGGATTTCGCGTTCAACGACGGCATCTATTCCGGCTACGACGCGGAGAAGCACGCGTACCCGGACAAATCGAGCTGGGATTACGAGCGCGGCGACGACGGTTTCGTCAAGGTCGACCCGACGCTGCAGCATCCGCGCTGCGTCTACAACCTGCTGAAGCAGCACTACGCGCGCTATACGGCGGAGAGGGTCCAGCAGGTCTGCGGCACGCCGAAGGACAAATTCCTGAAGGTGTGCGAGATGCTCGCGACCACGGCCGTTCCCGGCCGCGCCGGCACCGTGCTGTACGCGCTCGGCTGGACGCACCACTCGATCGGCGCGCAGATCATCCGCACCGGCGCGATGGTGCAGCTGCTGCTCGGCAACATCGGCATCGCCGGCGGCGGGATGAACGCGCTGCGCGGTCACTCGAACATCCAGGGGCTGACCGACCTGGGGCTGATGTCGAACCTGCTGCCGGGCTACATGACGCTGCCGATGCAGGCCGAGCAGGATTTCGACGCGTACATCAAGAAGCGCGTGCAGGAACCGCTGCGGCCGAATCAGCTCAGCTATTGGAAGAACTACAAGGCGTTCCACGTCAGCTTCATGAAGTCGTGGTGGGGCGACGCGGCCACCGCGGAGAACAACTGGGCGTACGACTACCTGCCGAAGCTGGACAAGCAGTACGACCTGCTGCAGGCGATCGAGCTGATGAATGCCGGCAAGATGAACGGCTACATCTGCCAGGGCTTCAATCCGCTCGCGGCGGCGCCGTCGAAGGTGAAGACGGCGGCGGGCCTCGCGAAGCTGAAGTGGCTCGTGATCATGGATCCGCTCGCGACCGAGACGTCCGAGTTCTGGAAGCATCACGGCGACTACAACGACGTCGATGCGTCGAAGATCCAGACCGAGGTGTTCCGCCTGCCGACCACCTGCTTCGCGGAGGAAAACGGCTCGCTCGTCAGTTCGAGCCGCGTGCTGCAGTGGCACTGGAAGGGCGCGGAGCCGCCGGGCGAAGCGAGGAGCGACCTCGAGATCATGTCGGGGCTGTTCCTGCGCATGCGCAAGCTGTATCAGAAGGACGGCGGCAAGTACCCGGACCCGATCGTGAACCTGACCTGGCCGTACGCGAACCCGGAAAGCCCGACGCCCGAAGAACTGGCGATGGAGTTCAACGGGAAGGCGCTCGCCGATCTGCCCGATCCGAAGGACCCGGCGAAGACGCTCGTGAAGAAGGGCGAGCAGCTCGCCGCGTTCGCGCAACTGAAGGACGACGGCACGACCGCGAGCGGCTGCTGGATCTTCTGCGGCGCGTGGACGCAGGCCGGCAACCAGATGGGTCGGCGCGACAACTCCGACCCGACCGGCATCGGCCAGACGCTGAACTGGGCGTGGGCATGGCCCGCGAACCGGCGGATCCTGTACAACCGCGCGTCGTGCGACGTCGCCGGCAAGCCGTTCGACCCGACCCGCAAGCTGATCGGCTGGAACGGCAGCGCGTGGAAGGGCGCCGACGTGCCGGACTTCAAGGCCGACGAACCGCCCGAAAACGGGATGGCGCCGTTCATCATGAACCCGGAAGGCGTCGCGCGCTTTTTCGCCCGCGCGGGGATGAACGAAGGTCCGTTCCCCGAGCACTACGAGCCGTTCGAGACGCCGCTCGCGGCGAACCCGCTGCACCCGAACAACCCGCTGGCGCTGAACAACCCGGCCGCGCGCGTGTTCCCGGACGATCGTGCGTCGTTCGGCAAGGTGGCGGACTTCCCGCACGTGGCGACCACGTACCGGCTGACCGAGCATTTCCACTACTGGACCAAGCATGCGCGGCTGAACTCGATCATCCAGCCCGAGCAATTCGTCGAGATCGGCGAAGACCTCGCGAAGGAAGTCGGCGTCGCGCATGGCGAACGCGTGAAGGTGTCGTCCAAGCGCGGCTACATCATCGCGGTCGCCCTCGTCACGAAGCGGATCAAGCCGCTGACGGTCGACGGCAAGAAGGTCCAGACGGTCGGCGTCCCGTTGCACTGGGGCTTCAAGGGTCTGACGAAGCCCGGCTATCTCGCCAATACCCTGACTCCGTCCGTGGGCGACGGCAACTCCTATACACCGGAATTCAAGTCGTTCCTGGTGAAGGTCGAAAAGGCGTAAGGGGAAAGAGATGGCATTGCAATCGCTGGATATCAAGCGGGTCTCGGCCACCACGACGCCACCGTCCACGGTGCGCGAACCGGTGACCGGGAGCGTCGCGAAGCTGATCGACGTATCGAAGTGCATCGGCTGCAAGGCATGCCAGACGGCATGCATGGAGTGGAACGACCTGCGCGACGAGGTCGGCACCAACGTCGGCGTGTACGACAACCCGGCCGACCTGACCGAGCATTCGTGGACGGTCATGCGGTTCTCCGAATACGAGAACCCGGCGGGCGACCTCGAGTGGCTGATCCGCAAGGACGGCTGCATGCACTGCGAGGATCCGGGCTGCCTGAAGGCGTGTCCGTCGCCGGGCGCGATCGTGCAGTACAACAACGGGATCGTCGACTTCCACGAGGAGAACTGCATCGGTTGCGGCTACTGTGTGACCGGTTGCCCGTTCAACGTGCCGCGGATCTCGAAGAAGGATCATCGCGCGTACAAGTGCACGCTCTGTTCCGACCGCGTCGCGGTCGGCCAGGAACCGGCCTGCGTGAAGACCTGCCCGACGGGCGCGATCGTGTTCGGCACCAAGGAGGACATGAAGCAGCACGCGGCCGAGCGGATCGAGGACCTGAAGGAACGCGGCTTCGAGCATGCGGGGCTGTACGACCCGCAAGGCGTGGGCGGCACGCATGTGATGTACGTGCTGCACCATGCGGACAAACCGTCGCTGTATCACGGGCTGCCCGACAACCCGTCGATCAGCCCGATGGTGAAGCTGTGGAAGGGCATCGCGAAACCGCTGGCGGTCGCCGGCCTCGCGCTGACCGCGCTGGCCGGGTTCTTCCACTACACGCGGGTCGGTCCGAACGAGGTCACCGACGACGAGGAAGCCGCGGCCCGCGACGAAGCGCGACGCATCAAGGAGGACGCGAAATGAACCACGACGACCCCAACCTGATCGTCCGCTACACGCCGAACGAGCGTACGAACCACTGGATCACCGCGATCACGTTCGTGCTGCTCGCGTTGTCCGGGCTCGCGCTGTTTCATCCGTCGATGTTCTGGCTCACCGCGCTGTTCGGCGGCGGCCAGTGGACGCGGATCCTGCATCCGTTCGTCGGCCTCGTGATGTTCGTGTCGTTCGCGATTCTCGTGGTGCGCTTCTGGCACCACAATGCGCTCGACGCGGACGACCGGCAGTGGCTCAGGCAGATCGGCGACGTGCTGACGAACCAGGAAGACAAGCTGCCGCCGGTCGGGCGCTATAACGCCGGGCAGAAGCTGCTATTCTTCACGCTGGTGGCCTGCCTGCTGCTGCTCCTGCTGTCGGGCATCGTGATCTGGCGGCGCTACTTCTCGTTCTACTTCCCGATCGGGGTGATCCGCGCGGCCGCTGTCGTGCATGCCGTGGCGGCCTTCGTGCTGATCGCGAGCATCATCGTGCACATTTACGCGGCGTTGTGGGTGAAGGGTTCGATCGGCGCGATGGTGCGCGGCACCGTCACGCTGGGCTGGGCCCGCAAGCATCACCCGAAGTGGTTCCGTGAAAGCGTGAAGTAACGCAGCGGAGCGGGGCGGTACGCCGATTGCGGCGTGCTGCTCCGCCAACCGCAGGAATCGCCCGAGAGCGCCGATTCGTCGGCGCTTGTTTGGGGGCTGTTTGCGCATGGAACGCGCATGCGAATGCCCGAAATCGCTCGCAGGGCAAGGAGCGAGGAGCGCCGTTTGGCCGAGCCAAACAAGTGACGAGCGACGCCGCCATGTGGGTGATTTCGGGCATTCCCCTAAAATGGATAATTAGACACGGGTTGCCACGAGAAGGGCCGCTCGCCACGTTGCGCTCCTTGCGAATACGTCAGTATTCGCGGCGTCGCGCGCCTCGCGAGCGGCCCTTCTCGTGGCAACGCATGCGCGTTCCATGCGCAAACAGCCCCCTTGGAAGATATTTTCGTGACACAACGCATTCTGGAGCCGACCGAGATCTCGGCACTCGATCATTCGGCCATTCCGCGCTTTCGTCTGCCGGAGCGCGCGACCGCGTTCGCGGCGCGCGCCGCGCGGCTGCGCAAGCTTGCCGACCTGAACCCGATCAGCGGCTATCTGCGGCTGATGGCCACCGTCGCCGATGCGCAGCACGCGACGCTGCAGACGCTGGAGCTGCCGCTGCCGTCGAAGGAAGCGATCGCACGCGCGCAGGAACATTCGATGCCGCTCGTGCCGGCGCTCGACGGCGAGCGCGATTCGCGCTGGCGCGCCGTGCTGTATGAACTGCTCGACCGCGTCGAAAGCGCCGGGCTCGTCAATCCGCAGTTGGCGAAGCTGCTCGACCGGCTGCGCCTGATGGCGCCCGCCGAGCTCGACGCGCAGGCCGACGCGATCCTCGCGCTGCGCTTCGCCGAAGTCGATCCGGCCACCGCGCCATTCCTGATGGCCGCGCTGCAGGTCGTGTGGACGGACCTCGCGAGCCGCGTGACGCCGACCGACGTTCCGTATCTCGACCAGCCGGGGCTGTGCCCGGTGTGCGGCACGCATCCGGTTGCGAGCGTCGTGCGGGTCGGCGGCCAGTATCAGGGCTACCGTTTCCTGCAGTGCGGGCTGTGCACGACCGAGTGGCACATGGTGCGCACCAAGTGCTCGCATTGCGATTCGACGAAGGGCATCGCATATCACGGGATCGAAGGCGGCAGCGAAGCCGTCAAGGCCGAATCGTGCGACGAATGCAAGACCTATCGCAAGATCGGCTATCAGGAGAAGGACTACGAGTTCGAGCCGCTGGCGGACGATCTCGCGAGCCTCACGCTCGACCTGCTGATGAATGAAGCCGGCTACCAGCGCAGTTCGCCGAACCCGCTGCTGTGGCCGGACGTGTCGCGGGAAGCGGACTGACGTACGGGCCGGGGCGGTGCGCGAGCGTCGGCCCGGCCGACTGCGAAGCATGAGACTGGAGCGATAACGACGTGACCGAACCGGGTGTGAATGAATTGAATGCCGTGCTGGCGCGTGTGCCGTCGGTCGAGCGCGTGCTGTCGTCGGCGCCGCTGCAGCCGCTCGTCGCCGACTATGGCCGCACGCGCGTGCTGAATGCCGTGCGCGCCGAACTGGAACGCTGGCGCACGGCCGCGCAGCATGATCCCGCCGCGGCCGAGCCGCTCGACGAGCCGCGCATCGCCGCGGCCGTCGCGCATACGTTGGCCGCGCAGAGCGCGGGCGCGGTGCGGGCCGTGTTCAACCTGACCGGCACCGTGCTGCACACGAACCTCGGGCGCGCGCTGCTGCCCGACGACGCGGTGCGCGCGGTGGTCGACGCGCTCACGCGGCCCGTCAACCTCGAGTTCGATCTCGCCACCGGACGCCGCGGCGACCGCGACGACCTGATCGACGCTCTGCTGTGCGAACTGACGGGCGCGGAAGCGGCGACCGTCGTCAACAACAACGCGGCGGCCGTGCTGCTGACGCTGTCGGCGCTCGCGACGAAGCGGGAAGTCGTCGTGTCGCGCGGCGAGCTGGTCGAGATCGGCGGGGCATTCCGCATTCCCGACATCATGAGCCGCGCCGGCGCGAAGCTGCGCGAGGTCGGCACGACCAACCGCACGCATCTGCGCGACTACGCGGACGCGATCGGCCCGCGCACGGCGCTGCTGATGAAGGTGCACTGCAGCAACTACGCGATCAGCGGCTTCACGAAGGAGGCGACGCTCGCCGAACTCGCGCCGCTCGCGCGCGAGCACGGCGTGCCGGTCGCCGTCGATCTCGGCAGCGGCACGCTGGCCGACCTGTCGCAATGGGGCCTGCCGCACGAGACGACCGTGCAGGAAACCGTCGCCGCCGGCGCAAACGTTGTCACGTTCAGCGGCGACAAGCTGCTCGGCGGCCCGCAGGCCGGCCTGATCGTCGGCGATCGTGCGCTCATCGCGAAGATCAAGAAGCATCCGCTCAAGCGTGCGCTGCGCGTCGGCAAGCTGACGCTCGCGGCGCTCGAACCGGTGCTGCGTCTGTATCAGTCGCCAGAATTCCTGCGCGACCGGCTCACGACGCTGCGCCTGCTGACGCGCCCGCAGCGCGAGATCGCCGACGCGGCCGAACGCGTGCGCCCCGCGTTGCAGGCTGCGTTCGGCAGCGGTTTCGACGTGACCGTCGAGCCGATGTTCAGCCAGATCGGCAGCGGCGCGCTGCCGGTCGACCAGTTGCCTAGCGCCGGGCTCGTGGTGCGCTCGGCGGACGGCAAGCGCAGCGGCCGCGCGCTCGCGCAGCTCGAGAAGCGGCTGCGCGAATGGCCGCGCCCGGTCATCGGCCGCATCGCCGACAACGCGCTGTGGCTCGACCTGCGCTGCCTCGAAGCGGCCGACGAAGCGGCGTTCGTCGCGCAATGCGTGCCGCTCGCGGGGCCCGCCGCATGATCGTCGGGACCGCGGGGCACATCGACCACGGCAAGACCACGCTCGTGCGTGCGCTAACGGGCGTCGACACCGATCGTCTGAAGGAAGAGAAGGCGCGCGGCATCTCGATCGAGCTCGGCTATGCGTATACGCCGCTCGACAATGGCGACGTGCTCGGCCTGATCGACGTGCCGGGCCACGAGAAACTGGTTCATACGATGGCGGCCGGCGCGTGCGGGATCGACTTCGCGCTGCTCGTGATTGCCGCCGACGACGGCGTGATGCCGCAGACGCGCGAGCATCTCGCGATCCTGCAACTGCTCGGCGTCACGCATGGCGCCGTCGCGCTGACGAAATGCGATCGCGTCGATGCCGCGCGCGTCGCCGAGGTGCGCGACGAGATCGCCGCGTGGCTGCACGATTCGACGCTGGCCGGCGTGCCGATCTTCGAAACGCGTGCGACCGTGGCCGACGATCCGGGCGTCGCCGCGTTGAAGCAGCACCTCGCCGACGCGGCGATCGCGTGGCGCACGCGTCGCGACGACGGGCTGTTCCGGCTCGCGGTCGATCGCGTGTTTACGCTTGCCGGGCAGGGCACCGTCGTGACGGGTACCGCGTTCGCGGGCCGCGTCGCGACGGGCGACACGCTCGCGATCGTGCGCACGGGCGGCGCGGCCCGCGTGCGCAGCATCCATGCGCAGAACCGGCCGGTCGAGGCCGGCCGCGCGGGCGAGCGTTGTGCGTTGAACCTGGCCGGCGTCGACAAGGCCGACGTCGAGCGTGGCGACACCGTCGCCGATGCGCGGCTCGTCGCGACGTCGCCGCGCCTGGACGTCGAGCTGACGCTGCTCTCGGACGCCGGTCTGACGCTGACCCACTGGGCGCCGCTGCATGTGCATCTCGGCACGCTGCATCGTGTGGCCCACGTCGCGCTGCTCGACGGCGACACGCTCGCGGCCGGCCAGCGGATGCGCGTGCAACTGGTGTTCGACGAGCCGGTGTTCGCGCTGCCGGGCGACCGTTTCATCGTCCGCAATCCGCAGGCGACGCGCACCGTCGGCGGCGGCCGGGTGCTCGATCCGTTCGGGCCGGCCCGCAAGCGCCGTACGCCTGCGCGCCGCGCGTGGCTCGATGCGCTCGCGGCGTGGCTCGACGAAGGGCGCGTCGATGCGCTGCTCGCGCAGGCGCCGCTCGGCATCGCGCGCGCGACGCTCACGCATCTGACGGGGTTCGCGCCGAATGTGCTGGCGTTGCCCGGCGATGCGCTGGCGATCGGGCAACGCGATGCCGCGTCGAACGAAGGCGCGGTGATTTCGCATGCGCACTGGCGTGCGTTGCAGACGTGGGCGGTCGATACGCTGCATGCGTACCACGAGCGCATGCCCGACGAGCAGGGGCTCGACGCCGCGCGCCTGCGGCGGATGGCTGCGCCGCTCGCGAGCGATGCGCTGTGGCGCGCGCTCGTCGACGCGCTGGTGTCCGGCGGCGAAGTCGTGCGCAGCGGGCCGTGGCTGCATCTGCCGTCGCATTCGGTGAGCCTCGAGCCGCGCGAGGAAGCGCTGGCGCGGCAACTGCTGCCGCTGATTCATGCGGGGCGTTTCGATCCGCCGTGGGTGCGCGACCTGGCGCGCGACACGGGCGCGGCCGAGGACGCGGTGCGCGCGCTGTTGCGCAAGCTCGCACGGCGCGGCGACGTGCAGCAGGTCGTGCGCGACCTGTTCTATCATGCGGACGTCGCGCGCGAGCTGGCGGAGCTGGTCGCGCATCTCGCGCCGTCGCGCGGCGGCGGGCTCGATGCGGCGACGTTCCGCGACGCGACGGGGCTCGGTCGCAAGCGCGCGATCCAGATTCTCGAGTTCTTCGATCGGGTTGGGTATACTCGCTTCCACCGCGATCTTCACTACCTGCGGCCTGACAGCGGTTGGGTGGGTATTCAGGCGTAGGCGCTCGTCGTTCTTCGGTTTCTTTTTCCCACGGAAGGCATTCGTATCCGGTGGTACGGCTGGACTTCAAATCCAGTTGGGGGTGTCAGACACTCCCGGGTCAGTTCGACTCTGGCTGCCTTCCGCCAGTCATGGCTTTGCGCGCATTCCGGCGGTTTCCGCGGCTCCAACCGAGATGGACGGAGAAGCCAGAAACCGCACGTCGCGTACGCGGCCGTATCAACGCAATATTCGA
The DNA here is from genome assembly GCF_902833155.1 of Burkholderia sp. BCC1047. Classification (NCBI taxonomy): domain Bacteria; kingdom Pseudomonadati; phylum Pseudomonadota; class Betaproteobacteria; order Burkholderiales; family Burkholderiaceae; genus Burkholderia; species Burkholderia sp. BCC1047. The sequence goes on from NZ_CADFEH010000004.1 coordinate 83,044, forward strand.
CGCCCAAATGGTCTTGGGCCATCGCATCGGCGCGAATCCGGCGCGGTACGTCGATCATCTACAGCTTGTGTTGCCACGCTCGAAGCAGCGTTCGCACGTCAAGCAATCGTCCAGCGCTTCCTTGGGAAGAACCGCCAGCGTTCATCCGTGAACTGGAGCGACGGCCCCGGCGGGCTGCGAGCGTTCTTCGACGCCGAGCATCGAGCAAATCCTCCGCGTTTCGATACACGGCGAACGATCCGGCCTATCGCACCGATCGATCCCATCGCCGCGGTCGGTTTTCTTCTCCGTGCTCGCTTCGCATCCCGATCGTTCCGTTCGCATCGCGTCGGCGAAAGCCGACCCGATACAAGAGACTAACCGCCAGGGGACGTCCACCGCACGAGCCGGCAGCAAGCGCGGCACGGCTGTGCGCGGCGCCGCCGTGCGCTTTTTGATTGCAGCACTCCAGCAGACGAGGACATCGTGACTTACACAGGATGCAGGGACGAGATTGCCGGCGGCCTAACCAAGGTGCTGTGGACGGCTTCGCAGCTCGACGACGAAGCCGACTTCGAGGATCTCCTCGAAGCGATCCGCGTGCTTTGGCCCAGGTGGCCCGGGGCGGGGACGGTCGCCGCGTGGCGCTACGTCCGGCGCCAGGCATGGGGCGACGCGCGCCGCGTGCTCGAAGACGACGACACCGAAGCGAAGCGCTCGGGGCTTCATACCGCACTGATGGCGGTGTGTCTGTTCGGCCTCGAAGACCCGCTGTGGCACAGCTATGCGCTCAGCGCAGCCGACCAGCGCGAAAGCATCGAGGGCGCGAAGATCGGCGCGCGTCTGCTCGAGCGTGCGGCAAAGCTCGACGTCGGCGTTCAAGCGCATGCGTCCACCGACGCGCCGACGAGCACGCACGGCGTGCCGGCCGGCGACAGCGGATTCTCCGCGTCGATGACGTGGGTCCGCGCATGAGCATCCGTTTTCACGTTTTCCGCGCGCCGGGCGATTCGCATTTCGATTGCAGCCTTCGCATCGGTGCGCTTGTAGCAGCGACAGCAACCTAGACTGACTTTGCTTCGTAGTACCCACGGTCAAGCAAACACTTACCCGACAGGAAGGAAACATCATGAATCTGAACGTTCCGAATATGACCACCTACCCCACCGATCCGGCGAGCTACCTGCAACGGCTGACCAACGGTGCGTCGACAGGCTCGACGCAGGACGTGCTCAAGGATCTCATCGGCCTCATCAGCCAGTTGCTCAAGCAGATGCAGAGCGGGCAGAACGGGCAGGGCGGCGGCATGCCGAGCGGTGCGGGCGGCGCCGGCGGCATGCCCGGTGGCGGCGCGGGCGCAATGCCCGGCGGTATGGGCGCCACGCCCGGTGGTGTGGGGGCGACGCCCGGCGGCATGGGGGGCGGCGCAGGCGCCATGCCGGGCGGCACCGGGGGGATGACGGTGCAAAACGCGGCGGGCGTGCTGGCCTCGTACATGGGGCAGCATGGCATCAACGCGTCGGACCCGAACACGATGTACAAACTCGCGACGAACGCCGACGGCGGCACGCCGCCCACGGTGCAGCAAGCGGCGCAGACCATGCTCGCGAACCCGAGTGCCTACCAGCAGATCGACACGCACGACGTGGCGGGCACCGACGGCAAGTCCGCGGTCGGCAATTTCCAATGGGCGGCTCAAGGCGGACTCGGCGCGGCGGGCAACGCAACGGGTGGCGCGGGCGGCGCGGCGGCGCAGCCGGGGACGACCGGCGGCTTGCCCGGCACGGGCGGTTTTCCGGCGAACACCAATACGCTGCCGACGACGGGTGGCTTGCCGACGACGGGCGCGACGGCAGGCTTCACGCCGGGTACGGGCGACCTCTTGAAGGACGGCAAGCCGCTGCAGATGGCCGACGAAGGCAAGGCGCTGGCCAACTTCAACGCGCAGGATGGCGCCGACTTCCAGGCCATGGAAAGCGCGTTGTCGCACGGCGACGGCAATGCCGCGGCGAAGACGCTCGCCAACGCGGTGAAGTCGGGCAAGCTGAGCCAGTCGGATGCGGCGGCGATCGGCGCACAACTGCAGCAGACGGCGAACGCGCATGGCGGTGGCAAGATCAGCCACGACGCGAGCAAGGCGCTTTCGGATGCGCTGGGCGGCGCGAACGTGCTGACGCCGGGCAAGACGCGCGCCGCGGTCGCCTTCGAGAACATCACCGGCATTCACACGGGTACGATCGCCGGCGTCAGCACGAAGTAACGTCGCCGGCCGTTCCGGCGATCATCCCGATCGGCGACCCGAGCGGCCGCCGATCGGGGGCTGCAGGAAGCGACGATCGGCGACAATCAGCGGCCGCGCTGCGAAACACCGCAGCGCGGCCGCTTCGTTGTTTACCGGCGCAACCGATGTCCGGATTCAGCCCCCCATCTGCTGACGAAGGGACGCGTTCAGCGGGCTCCATTCGAGCAAGGCGACGAAGCCGTCCTGCGCGGCGACCACGACCCAGCGCCGGTACTGATGCACGATCTGCCCGGGTTCGTACGTGTGTGCTTCCTGCCACGCGGTGGCGCGCCGCACGTGGACGGTCGTGCCGAAGAGCGGCGCGATCGATTCGACGTTCCCGCAGGCCCGCACGACGCGCATCACCTCGGCCACGGGCTGCGCGAAATCGATCGTGCGCTCGGCATCGGCAAGGCGCGGCCAGTAGCTGCCCGCACCTTGCGGACGCCGTTCGTTCCAAAGCCGATCGAAGTCGCTGGCCACGCGCGTGGCCAGCCGACGGGCGGCCATCAGCAGCTTCAGCTGCAGCGTCTCGTGCCATTCGTCGGCATCGAGCGGAAAGCATTCGGAATCGATGATGTCCCCGGTATCGAAATCGGCATCGATTCGATGGCAACTGATGCCCCACTCGCGCCGCCCCTCGAGGATGGCGCGCATGGCCGGGTACGGGCCGCGCCCGTCGGGCAGCGGTGACGGATGGAAGTTCGCCGCATGGCGCAGATAGGGCTGCCACGCCGGAATCTTCCAGTTGTAGCCGGCCACGATCAGCGCCTCGCATTGCCGTTCGGCGAGCCAGCGCAGATCGTCTTCCTCGATGCGTGACAGCTGCACCGGAATGCGCAGCTTGTCCGCGCGCTCGACGAGCTCGCTATTGAAGTCGAGCCGGTTGTCGACCGGAATCGAGTAGAGCGCCACAGGTTCCCAGCCGGCGGCCACGAACGCGTCGAAGACGACGCGCCAGCGATCGAAGCCGGCGAACGCGAATCGCATGATCGGTTCTCCCTTTCGCAGTGAAGGTCATGGCGGCATGGACGGCGATGACGGCCGACGGCCACCCCGCTTCACGGTAAGCGCGCACGGTGGAGGGCCGCCCGCGCATTCCGAAGTTTCGTCGAGTGCCGCGAACCGGCAAATCAATCGCCGACTGCGTGCCGCGGCGACGGCGTCGCTATTGCGCCTGATGCCGCGCCGCGCGTCAAGACCTCAGCCCGAGGTTTTTCTTGATGGCGTCCTCCGCCGTCTTGGCGGCGGTTGCCGTGAGGCCGGGATGCCCGATGATGTTGGCGATCTGTTTGAGCCGCTCGCTTTCGGTCAGCGGTGCGGCGCTCGGGCTGGAAGCCGATGTATCGCGCGGCGCCGGCGCCGCTTGCGGTTTTTCGCGCCGCGCGCGGGCAAGCTGCGAAAGCAGAAGCGCCGCTTCGCCCTTCGGAATGCCGCTGTCCATCAGTAGCGTGTGCGCGGCGATCAGATCCCGATTGCGGCTCGCGCGCGGATGGTTGGCCACGATCGCGAGCGCCTGCCTGGCGCGTTGCGAGCCGGACGCATCGACTGCCATGTCGGCACCCGCGAGCGCCGCAAGCGAGGCTGGATCGAGGCGCCCGATGCTCTGGGTGACCATCGACAGAATGTGCTTGACCACGATGTCGCGCTCGGCATCCTTGTGTACCTTCGCCTTGTCTTCGGCGTGCATGCCCGAGATCAAACGCTTGCCGAACGACGTCGTGCTGTTGGCGTAGCGGCGTGCATCGTCATAGAGCGACGCATAGATGCCCGCCTGCGCGTGCGGGCTGCGCAAGTCCGCAGGCAGGCCTTCGTCCTCCGGCCGCGCCTCCATCGCGCGCAGATCGTCGATCTTCGTGCGGCTCGCTTGCAGCGCCGCGCGCAGGCGCTCGTCCCGCGTCTGGCCCGTGTAGTCGTGCGGGGCCAATACCGTGTCGACGTAGCGTTGAATCGTGGCGGCTTTCGCATTGCGCAGGTTTTGCCGGCCTTCGACAAACGGCTTCTTCAAATCGAGCGCTTCCTTGACCGCGTTGGTCAGGTGCCCGGATGCCGCGAGCGGCGCCAGCGCGCCGTGCGAGCCGCCTATGAGCAGCCCGCTTGCCGTCAGGCCGATGGCGGACGTGACCGACTGGTAGAGCGCGCCGTTACGTTGTTTGCCCTTGTTCTCCGCGATGCTCATGGCGGTCAATACGTCGCGGGCATGCTGCGTGAGCGGATGCGCGTCGTCTCGCGCAATGCGCGAGAGCTTGCCTTTGTCGTATTGCCATTCTCCGTTGCTGTTTTTCGTCAGCAGCAGGTTGTCGACCTGGTTGGGGATCGGCCCGCCCGGAGGGCGTTTTTCGGGGTGCTCGAAGCGTTCGACGTCGCTGGCGAGCATCGCCTTGACCTTGTTTTCGTAACGGCCATGGATCGAATGCGCGGCGGCGGCGTTCGAGCCCGAGGCCAGCGCGTTCACGAGGTCGGTCGCGGGCGCCGCGTCGTAGCCGAACTGTCCGTGCGCGGCCGTCGATGCGCCGTTCAGGCCGTCTTTCGCGGGCCGCTTGGCGGCGAAGGCCGTCAACGTCATGCCTTTGCGGTTGACGCCCATCGCGTGCGCGAAATCGGCGAATCGCCGGCCCTTGCTGCCGGCACCCGGCACGAATGCGCCGATGTCGTCGACACCGGGCTTCTGCGCCGCGATAGCCGCCGCGGGCCTGGGAGCAGCGGGCGCGGCGGGCGGACCTTCCGCGCACGGGCGCTTGCCGAGGCTGCCGAGTTCGTCGATGAGCGCGCCGGCACTCGCGCGCCGGGTTGGCGCCGGCGCGGGTTTCGCTCCCGTGGAGGGGCCGGGGTCGCTCGCCGTGCGGGTGAGGGCGGCGGATTCGATCGCATGCGACCGGAGCTCGAGCTTGGGTGGGGGCGCCATGATGTTCTCGACCAGGAGACAAGATGGACTGGACTGTGCGGGCCGGTCATGACACTCCCGTGAACCGCGCGAAGCATCGTCCGGATTGGCGAAGCGGGTTCGCGGCGGCATGCCGCCGAGCCGTCTCGCGGGTGTCGCTCATTCGGTTTTCGCGGTGCGGTTTCGCGCGCGCGAATGCTTTCGCATCCGCATTCATTAGATTGGAACGAGGGCCGCCTTCACGCGGTTCGGTGTCGCGCGTTTCATCGAACGCGCGTTTCGTTCACGATCAAGGAGAAAACGAATGAGCTTCATCGGCAATATTGTGAAGAGCGTAGTCGGGGATGTCACCAAGGCTGCCGGGGATGTCCTCCATGGTGTCGGCAACGCGCTGCACGGCGCGGCGACGTTCGGCAAGGGGCTGCTGAGCGGCAACCCGAAGGAAGCCCTTGCGGGGGCGGGGGCCATTGCGAAGGGTGGGCTCGAGGCGCTCGAGGGCGGCACGGCGCTCGCGGAAAACCTGACGCCGGAGGGCGCCGCTACCGCGCTCGCGTTGGCGGGCGGCAAGGAGGCGGTGCGAACGCTGACCTCAGGCACTGGCGCAGCCTGATGCACGGACGGTGACGAGCATGATGGAGCTTCTTACCGAACTGCCGGCCGATGCGCCGGCCATCGCGCAGGCGATCATCGAGCATATCGAGGCCAACGAGCTGGACGAGGCCGAGGCGCTGCTGGCGCGCATGCACGATGTCTACCCCGAAACGCGCGAGGTGCACGTGTTCGCCGTGACGATCGCATTGGTGCGCGGGCGTCCGCACGAAGCGTGGCAGATCGTGAACGGATTGCCCGACGATCGCGCGCCCGAACTGAAGGCAATCTGTCTGAAAGTCCTCGACGATCCGTCGTGGCATGGCTATGCGACGGCACACGAGGACAGTGCCGATCCCTACGTGCGCGCTGCCATGCGGCGCCTGCTCGAAAGAGACTGATGGTCGCTGCCGGGGCCTTCGGCCCCGCTCGGCGAATCCCATCGCGTCGTTTCCCTCGAATCCGCGTCGTCCATGTATTGCCGACGAGCGGCGTTGTCGCGCGGCGGAAAATGCCGGGCAAAAAAATCCCGCCCGGACATCGGGCGGGATCGTGCGCGCTTCAAACGCCCCGGGGGGCGGACGCGTTCGCGTTCACAGACCTTGCGCGAGGAATTGCTCGGCGTACTTGTTGCGGTTTTCCATTTGCGGATCGGTCGCCTGTTCGTAGTCCTTGTCCCAGACCAGTGCCGCCTGGTCCGCCGTCGTCGTCTGCTTGATGTCCGTGATCGTCTTGCTGTATGTCGTGTCGAGTTCCTGATTCATGAAGCCGATGTTGGCTTCGAGGCTGCCCGGGTCGAGTCCGTGCTCCTTCGCATAGTTGATTTCGCCTTGTTTGCGTGTGCCGCCCCATTGCGCAAGACCCCAACCGTTGGCGTTGTCGTCCGCGAAGTTGCCGGAGGGCGCGCCTGTCGCTCCGCCTTGATTGACGTTGCCTTTCAGCCCGCTTTCCTGCTGCAGGTTGCCGAGCACGCCGGCGACCTGCGCGTCGGTCAGGCCGTAGCGCGATTTGAGGTCCTGTGCGATGGCGTGCGCGGCGTCGCCGCCCGATACATTGGGCAGCGTGTTGCCGCCGCCGTGGCCGCCGCCACCGCTTCCACCGCCGCCTATTCCTGGCGACGCGCCGCCACCGCCCTGGCCGCCACCGCCGCTTACGCCAGCGGGGGCGGCGCCTCCACCGCCGGCATAGGCGGGCGGCGCGGAGTACGAAGGCGCACCGCCGCCGATGCCGCCCACACCACCCGCATCGCCTGAATTCTGGCTGGAGGGATCGAGAATCTGCTTGATTTCTTCGATCAGCAACTCGAGCAGTTGTGCGAGCTGCGATTCGTTCGTGCCGCCGCTGCCGCCGACATCGTCGATGCCGTTCAGATAACCGGCGTTATAGCCTTGCACTGCCGTGGTAGACATGATTTTCTCCGCGTGAGGATGACGTTATTCATCAGCTGCCGATGGAGGGCCGAGAGCGGCCGCCCGCGAAACCTAATTTATTGCCCGGCGCTTACAGCGCGTTGACGGATGCGAAGCCGTCGCCGGATTGCCGAACCGCCGAACCGGGCGGCGGCCGCGATGCCGATGCAAGCGGCTTGCGGCAGGCGAGCCGCCGCGCCACCGATGCGGCCACCCGCACGAACCTTCGTCGTTTCGCTAGCTCGGCGCGGCCCGCGTGCTCAGGCGGTCGTGCGATGCATCAAGCCAAGTTCCACCGCGTTGTCGGCGTCGACCGCTCGCCGCTCGTTCGACCGGTTCGACGGGCTCGACGTGCTCGCGGCAAACGGCAGGCATCCCGCGATGATGAGCAGTGCGCCAAACGCGTTCTCCGTGAAGTTCTTATCGCCGGCGGACCAATCGCTTCTACCCCCCACCGCGTGATTGACCACGGCGGTGGCCGCATAAAGGGAAAGGAACAGGCTGAGACGCGCGATTCCCGCGCCGGCCGCCTTGTCCCCGAGCTGCCTGGCCGTGCTGGTTTCGGAGGTGTCGATCTTGCCCCAGCTCAGGCGCAGCGTCTTCAGTTCATCGAGCGCCTTGCCCGTGAAGCCGTGCGTCGAGATTTCCGAGGCCACGCGTCCCCCGATCGCATCCAGCCCCTCGCCGGCGGCATTCGCTGCCGAATAGCCGAACAGGCCTTTGATCGCTGCGTTGGTCTTCGTGTGGTGAATGAGGCTGTCGACGTAGGACGTGGCCGACCATTGCGAGCTGGCCTGCGCGGTGTTCACGGCGAGCTGGTTTCCGAAATACGGAACGCCGTTGAGCGCCTGACCTGTGACGGGGTGCTCGTAGCCGGCGTCGTGATTGCCTTCGAGCGGGCGGAACACGTTGATCACGTCGCGCGCCAGGTATGCGTACGATTTGATCGCGCTAGGCAGCATGCCGGCGAGCTGCCCAAGATGCCCGTTGCCCTCGTCGTTCTTGCCGGCATGGGCGGCGAGGCCCACCGTCGTGATCAGCGCGATGAGCTGCGCAGCGTGGCCCGTGTAGGTCTTCTTGTCCGCGGTGCCGGTGTGATACTTGTGCAACATCGCGACCAGGTTGCCCATCGCCGCCGCCGTGAACAGCGAGGCCGTGATGACGCCGCGTGTTTCGGGCCCGGCGCCGGTCTTGTCGAGGACGGCTTCGGTCGCCATCGAGCACAACTCCCGGAAGAGCGTGGCGCCGCCGGTTGCGACGAATTCATGACTGAACGCGTTGACGAGGTTGGCCGTCCACCCTTTGAGCGGTTGCGCGGCGCCGTAAGGGTTCCGAGTCAGCATGTCGCCGACGTTCGAGATGAACGATCGGATTTGCCCCGGCCGGGACAGCGCGGCCGACAGGTGGTCGCTGATCGCGGCGGCCGATGCCGGACGTGTGTCTTCGGGTTCCGCGACCGCCGAGATATCCTCGGCCACCGATGTCCCGGCGGCCAGCGTGCGGGTTTCCAGTGCGATCCGGGACGACGAGCTCGGAACGGTTGCTTCGGGCTCACTCGTGGCGATTTTCGGGGGGGCGGGCGGTTCCTTATCGAGCGGCAGTGGGCTGCTCGAGCGGGACGTCGCGGGCGTTTTGCCGGCCGCGCTCGTCCTTGCCTCTTCCTCGAGCTGGGGCGACGCTTTCGGGAGCGGCACCGGGCTGGCCGAACGGGACGTCGCGGGCTTTTCTCCGGACGCTTTCGCCGTTTCCGCTTCCGGGCGCTCGGGCGTCTCTTTCGCGTGCGATAGCGTGCCGGCCGCGCGGGACGTTTCGGGTTTCGATTCGGCCTCGCTCGTCGTCGCGGTTGTCAGCCCCGTGGTTTCCTTCTCGTGCGGCAGCGGGCTGCCCGAACGCGACGTGGCCGGTTGCTTGCCGGCGGCCTTCGTTTCCACCAGCTCCTGATGTTGAACGGGCGCCGCACTGTCGTGCTCCGATGCAGGCGTGTGTGGCTGCGGTTCGTCGTGTACGGGCAATTCTTCGGTCGACTGCCCGCCCCCCGACAAGTCGAGCACCGGCACCGTCTCGTCTCCCAGCGCTGCACGTTGAGCGCTCAGCTTGCCCGAACCGGGCAGCGACCGTGAGCCACCACCTTCGCGGCCGATCGCGGCGCCTGACGACGATGATGCGCGCGGCGGCAGCGAGTTGCGCCTGATCGGCAACGGTGTCGGCAGCGCCGGCGATGGGGGCTGCGCCGTCCCGGCCGGTTGCGATGTCGTCGAAAGCGGGCCCGCCGGCGCCGGTGCATCGGTGCCGGTGTGCGCCGGAAGGGCGGGCGCATTGCTCAGCGCGCCGAGCAATGCGCCGCCGGAGGGGCGCGGGCCGGTCATCGATGCGCTTCGTTGGCGCGCGGCCGGCGCGGGCTGCGTGTCGTTGCGCGGGAGGTCGAGCGATGATGACCGTACTTGCGTGTTATTGCTGATCGGCATGACGTTTCCTTTCGGTTGATTTCGATCGTTCGACGTCGCCTCGCGACAAAGGCCTCGACGGACTTGCGCGCTGCCTCATCGCGTCCAGGCGGTCGACGTGCGTTCGCCCGTCGATTCCGTCTTCGCGCTTTGCGAACGTGGGTTCTCGTGTTGGAAAGGTAAAACGACATCACGGTGACAGCCTGCCGAATCCGAAGTGGCGTGCAAAAAAACGCACGTCGATGCCGGCGCCGGTGCTACGACCGCGGATCTTTTTGCGCACTTCATCACATGTGCGCATGCGCGCTTCGCAATTTCGCTCGCCGCGTCGCGTCGCGTGCGTTGCGCAATGCCGTCGAGCATAAGCTTGCGTTTGCATTCCTCGATATCGCTCCGCGTGAGTGGGATGCGGGGACCGTGCCGCGCCGACATCGAGCGATGTTGCAGGCGACGGAAATCGTCATGTCACTCAAGGAGTTCGCCATGAGCGAATTAGGCATTCGGCCGGGGCTCGTCCAGTCCCGCGTCGCGCAGTTCGAGAAAGGGACGAACAACGGTGCGGCCGACGGCGCGCAAAAACAATCACCCGCGCGCAGCAAAGGCCAACTGGACGGGCTATCCAGCTTCAAGGGGGCCGACGGCGCGCCGCCACCTCCGCCTCCGCCGCCCCGCAACTTTGCCAGCCTGCCGAGGCGCGGGGGGAACGTCGGCGCACAGATGCTGAGTTCGGCGCTTCATGCCGGAAGCCAGTTCATGCCGCCCGGCGTCGCGTCCACCGCCATGCATGCGGCGGCTGACATCGTGCGTCCATCGGCCCTCGGCGCGGGGGACCCGGTGACGCAAATGGCTGCGATGCAAAACGACTTCATGAAGCAGCAAAACGAGATGACGCGGCTCAACAACGCGAACACGCTGGCGGCCGCGGTCAACCAGCAGTCGCAGGAGCTCACGTCGGCACTGGCGTCGGTGGGTAACAAGGGCGCCAGCAACATTTCGAACGCCGCGAAGGGGCAGTAACGGCGACGGCGGGCCGCGGCGTTGTCGCGCGCGGCTCGCGAACGCCACGGTTCGTCCCCGCTTCCTGCCGGCCTCGTTCCTGCTTCGTCCCCGCGCTTCGCGCTTGCCTTGGCGCTCGCCATACGGGACGACTTCCTCATGCAACGTCGCTTTCCCTGTCGATGACGTTCGCGGGCAGCCGGGTCTCCCGGCCGCCCTTGCTCATCCTACTGCCCGTCATCCGCCAGCTTCATGCGCTCGACGATGCGTTCCACCGAACGCGCGTAGCGATCGCGCTCGGCAGGTGTCTCCGAATGGTACGCACCGATCGCCGCCCAGGTGTTCCCGTACTTGACCATCATCTTGTGCAGGTGCCACGCAGCCACGTAGACGCTCGAGCAGGGGTTCATGAGGTCGTCCGCCGAGACGCCGTAGCGCGACAGCAGCGGAAGGTGAATCGAGTTGATCTGCATCATGCCGTAATCGGTCGAACCGTTCCGGTTGCGATGGCGCGCGTTCGCGTTGCCATGCGATTCCTGCCACGCGATCGCGCGCAGCACGACGGGGCTCACATGTTGATAGGCCGCGGCCGCCACAAAGCAGTCGAGGGTCTGCGCGCGCACTTCGGCGGGCCGCGCGGACAGAACGGCAAGCGCCAGCACGAGCGCCGGCTTGGGTGTGAATAGTCGCGTCATGGATCATCCGGTATCCGGTAAGAGCAGCGGTGCGGGAATCGCTTCGCACCGACGTGCGAATAAAAACGCCGTCCGACCCACGCGTGTGCGTTTCGTCGGACGGCGTTGGCGGAAAAAAAGCCGCGGGCCGGCCGTGTTACCGATCGGGGGTGCAGGCGCTTTGGCGCCGCACACCGCTGCCCTCAGCGGCCCATCGTTTCCGAGGGCGCTTCCTGGAACACGCGCCGGTAGCCGTTGACCAGCGTCGAACGATGGCGCACGCCCCACTTGTTCGCGACGTCGAGCACGCGCGTGGCCGGTGCGCCGTCGTCGAGCAGATCGTCGCGAATGCGCTCCATCCGCTGGCGCCGGATCAGCTCGCTCGGCGACAGCCCGAGGTGGTTCTTGAACGCGGCCTGCATCGCGCGCTCGGTCACGCCCACATGCGATGCCACTTCGCGCACCGAAAGGTCCTTCTGGTCGAGGTTGTCCATCAGGTAGCGATAGGCGCGGCGGTATTTCGCCGGCAGGCGGGCGCTCACGTCGTCGGAGCGCTGCGCCGCGCGCGATGCCTGCATGTGATCGGCCGCGGCGGCGGGCATCGACATGCTGTCCGCGCGCACGTGCTGAATCGAGGCGAGCGCGTAGCGGCCGTAGAACTGCGCGAATTCCTGCGTGCGCATCTGCTGCTGCATGATCTTCGCGCGGCAGTAGAGGTAGTCGAGGTACCAGCGCGCATGCTGGCTGCCTTGCGAATTCGCCGCGCCGGACGCATCGAGCATCGCTTCGGCCAACGGCGTCGCGTGGCCGGCGATCGCGGCCAGCGTGATTTCGAGGCACAGGCTGCGGTGATAATCGTTGAGGCCGGCCTGGCGGCTCCAGCTCACGTATTGCTTGAGCGTGTCGCCCGCGCTCGTCCGGCCGTCGGCCAGCGACACGAGCCGGTTCAGGTGCGAGAGTCGTTCGGCCAGCAGCGGCAGCACGGTCCCGGCGGGCTGCGAGCCGGGTACCGGTGCCTCGCCCGGCTCGAACTCCGCGATTGCCGAGCGCCAGTAGATGTGATCGGCGAGTCGCTCGGCACCGTGCAGTTCGTGCTGCGCGAAGAGGTCACGCCGCAGCGCCTCCACGAGGTAGCTCCAGCGGCGATCGTCCTGCGTTGCCGCCAGCGCGGCCAGTTCGCCGAGGCGATGGCACGCCGCCTGGATCAAGCCCAGATGAAACGAAACGAGTGTCGCACCGACGAGGCTGTCGAGACGTTGGCGCGGCGTGGCCGCCTTTTCCTCGCCGACGCGCTTGAAGCAACTGAGCGCGACGTTGAACTGGTTGCGGAACAACGCTTGCCAGCCGGTATTGCGGCACGACGCGATACGCAGATCGTCGCGATGGGCGCGAATGGCTTTTTGCGCGCGGCGATACGTTTCCTCTGCTTCTTCGTGGCGGCCGAGCATCAGCTCGAGGTCGGCGCAGACTTGCAGCTGTGCGTAGCCGGGCTGGGCTTGCGCCGTGTCGGTATCGGCATGGCGTGCGGCGTGGCGGACAGCGTCGAGAAACTGGCCCTGGAGCATTTTCGAGGCGACGTCCGCAGGGGTGTCGTCGAAGGCGAGGGCCGAGGCGGCGGCGAAGTAGATCGTTGAGAACATGTCGTGCTCCTGACTCGATGAGCGATGCGTTAAGCGGCGTGAAACGATTCGTGAAGCCGTGAGCGCATGTTTTCATCGCGGGCCGATTTAGGCGCGTGTTTGTGATGGTTTGTTACCTTCGGTTTGGCATCAGCGTTGGCCGGAGAGGGCAGTGCTGCGGTGGACCTTCAAGCACGAGCGGGAGGCCTGCGTCGCGGTTGTTTGATGATTTGTTACGTTGGCTGCCGCGGTGCGCTGTTTGCCGCGGTGCACGGCGACGGCACGCGGGACGTGTTCGGTCTATGGATCGAGCAGACCGAAGGCGCGCGTTCTGGCTGCGCGCGGTCGACGACGTGAAACTGGGCGACGTGCAGGACATCCTGATCGCGGTGGTCGACGGCCTGAAGGGCTTCCCGGAAACGACGGTCGAGACCGCTTGCCGTCGGATGAGGCGGCGCTCAAACGGATCTGGTTGGCGCTGCGCAACGTCCTGGCGAGGTGAACCGGTTCCCGGCACGATTGGAAGCGCGCCATGAATCGGTTCGCGCTTGTTTATCCAGAACGATTAAACATTGGAGTTTGAATCTCAATCCGCGTCACACGCGGAATTCCGGATACCTCGCGCACGGCACCCAATTGGCGACTCGCCCGCGAACGGCGCCGTAGCACATCATTGTATCTGGCATATTTCCACGGGCGGCCATTCCGTGATTCGCGTCAAAACGTCCAAAAAATACGTGGCATCGGCCGAAGTGCCTTGCTGGGCGGGGATTGTGCCGCGAGGACGACGCGTTCGTGCCAGTGCCTGTATCATCCATGCCGGCCGAGAAAGAACGATTTTCCGAGAGTATTTTTTTACTTAAAGGCGCGGTGTACTTTGCCGTAAACACCCATTGATCTGTAGTGATATCCTTACGCGTCGTTACTGTTTTCTTACACAATTTCTTTCGAATTCCTGACGCCTTTCGGTACTGCTTTTAGGGCGGCTATTGGCATGGTTCAAGCAGATTGAAAAGAACGTGGCAACAAAAAAAATAGAGCTTCCGGCGCATCCGAGGTGCGTGAGCGATAAGAGGTGGGGCCGGGCGAGGGCGAATGTCTGGATAGCGGCGATGCCGCCGGCAATTCGGGCGCTGCTGGGCGGCGTCTGGTTCGCCTGCACGGTCGCGCACGCTTCCGATCAGCAAGTCATCGTCGACGGCGGGCAGCGCCTGGGCGGCGTCGTGCGCACGGGCGGCCACGACGTTCCGTTGCTGCGCGCGCTCGAGCAGATCATGCCGACGAGTTACAGCATCAATGTGCCGAACGCGGGCGCATGGGCCGACGCGCCCGTGAGCTGGCGCGCCGGTTCGCCGGTCGTGCATGCGCTCGGCGAGGTGCTGTCGGTCGATCCTGCGCTGCAGGCGCGGATCGATACGGATATGCGTCTGCTCACGGTGATTGCGCATGCGCGGCGCGCAAACGTTGACGCGCCGCGGCCTTTCTCGCCGGCGGCCGGCGCGGCGTCGCGCATCAACGGTGGCGCCACGAATGCGTCGTCCACCTTGCCCACGGGCGCGGCGGCGATGGCTCCCGCGGCGGGGCCTGCCATTGGACAGGCGCAGACCGTGGCGCAGGCGCGTGTTTTGACGTCGATGCCCGCAACACCGGTATCGGCTCGCACACCGGCGGCCGCACTGGCGGTCCCACCCGCACCCGCACCCGCACCCGCACCCGCACCCGCACCCGCACCCGCACCCGCACCCGCACCCGCACCCGCACCCGCACCCGCACCCGCTCTGGTGATGTCGCCCGCACCGGCAGCCGGGCCAGCCATGCCGGCATCGGTACCGGCACGTGTTTCAGCACCGCCGCGAGCGCAGGTACCGGCGCCAGCAAAGCGTGACGCCATTGAGCCCCCGCTGCTCGCCGCTACGCAATGGGCGTCCGGCCCGGGCTCGCCGGCGTCGGCGCCCGCCGCGACGCCGGCGTTCGTACCCACCGCGACGCCGGCGTTCGCACCCGCGGCGGCGCCCGAGCGCATGGAGTGGCAGATGCGCCTGTCGGACGGCTCCGTGCGCAACGCGCTCGCGCGCTGGGCGAGCGAAGCCGGCTGGCAATTCATTTGGGACGTGCCGACCGATTTTCAGGTCGACGCGACGGCCACGATACACGGCACGCTCGCCGAAGCGCTGCGTCAGGTGACCAATGCGCTCGCGGGCTCGCAGGTGCCGATCCAGGTGGTCTTGTACCAGCGCAACCGCGTCATGCGCGTCGTTCCCAAAGGAGCAAGTTGATGAGCGTCCTCCGTCGTCCTTTCGTCATCCTTGTCGCATGCCTGTCGCTGCTCGCGGGGTGCACCGGTCTCCTGGACAAGATCGAGCGCAGCTCGCAGGCCGATACCGCGCGTGCGGGGCAATTGCTCGGCAAGCTCTCGAACGGCGACAACCGCGCGGTGCCGGGCAGTGAGGACGTCATCGTCAAGGACGAACTCTGGCTTTCGGGCAAGACGATCAAGCTCGCGACGAAATCGACGCTGCCGAAGCTCTTCGACGAGCCGGCGAGCTTCGACGGCACGGTCGATTCGCTGCGCATGTTCGCCGATCGCATTTCGCGCCTCGCGCACCTGCCGGCCAAGGTTGCGCCGGGCACGAGCGAAGCGGCCGCGCGCGCGACGCAGACCGCGGTCGATATGGGCGGCGCCGGCGCCTATCCCGGCTTGCCGCCGCTGCCCCCCGGCCTGCTGCAGGGGCCCGCGCCGAGCACCAGCGCCGCGACGGTGGCCGCGCGCGTGCCGAGCGTATCCTCGCCCGTGCGCATCGCGTATTCGGGCGGCACGCTGCGCGGGCTGCTCGACACGGCGTCGGCTCGCTTCGGCGTCTACTGGAAGTACGAGGACGGCGCGATCGTCTTCTTCTACACGGCCACGCGCGTCTATCAGGTCGTCGCCATTCCGGGCGACTCGAAGCTGGATACGAACGTCGTGAGCGGGGCGAGCAACAGCGGCGGCGCGTCGAGCAACAGCGCGGGGGCGGGCGGATCGGGCGCAGGCGGCGCGGGCATCGGCGGCGGAGGCGGTGGCGGTGGAGGTGGCGGGTCGTCCGGTTCGCCGTCCGTGTCGTCGGACAACACCGCGAATATCACGATGAACGCGCAGCTCTCGGTGTACAACGGCTTGCAGACGGCGATCAAGGCGATGCTCTCTCCGGTAGGCTCGGTCATCACCTCGCCCGCCACGGGCTCGATCTCGGTCACCGATACGCCCGATGTGCTCGAGCGCGTGGGCGAGTTCATGGAGCAGCAAAACCGCGTGCTTGCGCGGCAGGTGCTCGTCAACGTGACGGTGCTCTCGGTCACGCTTTCCGCGCAGGACAGCTACGGCATCAACTGGCACGCGGTCTATCAGGCGCTCGGCACGCAGTTCGGCATCACCACCGCGTTCACGAGCATGATCCAGAACCCGAGCGAGCTCTCGGCCACGGTGATCACGCCGTCGAGCCGCGCGTCGAGCACGACGGCCATCATCGATGCGCTGTCGACGCAGGGCACGGTGCACCGCAAGACCTCGGCCTCGATCACGACGCTCAACGATCAGCCCGTTCCCGTGCAGGTGGCCGAGCAGCAAGGCTATCTCGCGCAGATCTCGACGACCAACACCGTCAACATCGGCAGCCAGACGTCGCTCACGCCGGGCACGATCACGACCGGCTTCAACCTCACGGTGCTGCCGCACATCCTCGACGACGGCACGATCATGATGCAGTTCTACAGCAACATTTCGTCGCTCGTGAACCTTGTGCCGTTCGGCCCGGCGAACCAGCAGATCCAGCTGCCGACCGTCGATACGCGCAACTTCCTGCAGCGCATCGCCGTGAAGTCGGGGCAGACGCTCGTCATCAGCGGCTACGAGGGCATCACCGATCAGGATAACCGGCAAGGCGTCGGCCATCCGTCGAACTACGCGATGGGCGGGTTCAACGCCTCCGGCACGCGCGAGGTGATCGTCATCCTGCTGTCGCCGATCGCGATCAACGGCGCTTGACGCGCGCTCGGGCACAGGATCCGTCATGGCGACGCAAGTCATCCAGATCGGCCGCCAGCGTTTCATATGCGGCCTTTTCTGGCAATCGCTCTCGCGCCGGCACGCGCTGCGCGCGGAGGCCGTGGAACTCGCCGCGCGCCTGAATTTCGATGCGATGGTGCTGCGTATCGACCGCACCTTCGCGGGCGCGGGTTTCGCGAGCACGCGCGAGGGCGCGCAACTGGGCTTGCCGTCGCTGGGCGCGCTCGTGTCGAAGACGATCGCGGCCGAAGGCGCGTTCTACGACGGACGCCAGCAGCCGGCGCCGAACTGGCTCGGTGCGTTTCATCTGCCCGACGGGCGCTGGGCCTACTTCGCCGTGCGCGACGGCGCGTTTTTGCCGAACGGTGACTGGATCGGTTCCAGCGAGGAAGTGTTCGAGCGGCTGCACGGCGATTACAGCCTCGGCGGCTGGAACGTCGTCATCGGCGATCCGCAGCTGGAAGTGCAGGGGTTCCACAACTTCTACGCGCGGCGCATCGAGGACATGATCCCGCGCCGGGGCGGCAAGCCGCATTTGCCGCGCTGGCTCAATCTGTCGCGTGTCTCGCGACGCGCACCGCGGCGCGAGGTGCTGCTCGCCGCCGCTGCGATCGTGGTGGCGGCCGCGGTGGCGGCCGGCATCGTCGCGTACCGGCGCCACCGCATGGAACTCGAGCGGCAGCAGGCGTTCGAGCGGATGCGCGCGGAGCTCGCGCTGCATCCGCCCAAGCCCGCGGCACCGCCCGAAGCGCCGCACCCGTGGGCCAGCGAGCCACGGCCCGATGCATTCGTTCGCGCGTGCCTCGATCACTTCACGCACATCGCGCCGGGCGGCTGGGAACTCGACGACTACGTTTGCCGCGCGTCGAACGTCAGCTACAGCTGGTCGCGGGGCGGATCGAACGTGGCGATGCTGATGGCGGCGGAGCCGCGCGCGACGATCGACGGCAACGGCGAGCATGCGAGCTACGTGGAGCCGCTGGCATTGCCCGTGGGGGGCGACGAAGTGCTCGATGGCGTGCGCGGCGTGCGCTTGCGCATGCTTTCCGCCTTCCAGTTGCTGGGCATCGGCCTGACGTTCACGCTGCAGCCGGCAAGCGCGCCGCAGCGCAGCCTCGCTTCGCAAACGCTGGACCGACTGCATCCGGGCGGCGGGTCGCCCCCGGCGCCGAGCTGGCAGACCTGGCGCATGTCGGCGCAACTGGACGACGTGCGGCCCGACAGCCTCATCAGGTATCTCGACGAGCCGGGTGTGCGCGTCGAGACGCTTTCATACAAATCCGGGCAGTGGACGCTCGACGGAGTGCTCTATGAGAAATGACGCTGCATTGACTGTACTGGTGCTCGCCTGCTGCGGGGCGTGGCCGTTGGCCGCGTTCGGCGAGGCCGGTGCCGCAGCTGCCACGGCCGCCGCGCCCGCTGAAGCGGCGCCGCGCATGAACGTCGTTCCGACGCCGGCCGCCGTGCAGGCAGCCAACGAACTGATGCGG
Organism: Burkholderia sp. BCC1047; assembly: GCF_902833155.1. Lineage (NCBI taxonomy): Bacteria > Pseudomonadati > Pseudomonadota > Betaproteobacteria > Burkholderiales > Burkholderiaceae > Burkholderia > Burkholderia sp. BCC1047. Next base: position 101,450 of record NZ_CADFEH010000004.1, read on the forward strand.
CTACAGGAGGAAACGATGATCCTCAAGGCCCAGCTGAAAAAGCTCGACGCGCAAGCGCAGGTGGCGGAGCGGCAAGAAGCGCTGCACCGGATGGGCAGTACCGTCTCGTCGTATTCGGACGTGTCGCTCGTGGCGACACAAGGGCTTGGCAAGAAGCTCGGCGCAACGGTGGCGACGAGCGACGGCGCGGAGTTCGACGTCGGGCCCGGCGATACGCTGCCCAACGGCATGCGCGTGGCGGCCATTCGCCCGGGTGCGATCGTCCTCGCATCGCAAGACGGACGGCGCACGACGCTGACCGTCTCCGCGAGCGCGCGGCAGCAGCCCGCGCGCAACGTGGCGTCGACAGGCTCGCCCGGCGTGCCGCCGGTGCCGACGCTGCCTGCTTTGCCGATGTCTGCGAGGTGATGCGATGAGTTCGTCTCCGACACCGCCGGGCAAGACGCCCAAAAGCGTGACGCCGCTGATTCTTTCGCGCGCCGTGAAGCCGATCGAAACCGATCCGTCCGTGACGCAGGTTCAGCCCGTGGCCCCGGCCGCGCCGGCGCTCGCGCCCGTTGCGCGGCCACGCGAGCCGGTGCTGAGCGCCGTGGCCGCTGCCGCCGCCGCTTCGGTGCAGCCCGCGCAAACGGCGTCGCAAAGCCAGCCGCCGGGGCAGGCGCTGCCGCTCGCCGCCGTGGCGCGCCCGCTTTCCGACAGCGGCGAGTTCGCCGCGAGCGACGAGGAGCGCAAGTTTCTCTGTCTGCTCGACGACGGCACGCTGCTCGTGGCCGAAGGGCACGAAATGAATCCGTTCGTGCTGTCGTACTGCGCGCGGCTCGAACGGCTCAATTGCCGCTATACGACGCGGCTCGTGGCGCTCGATGCGATCAGGCGCAGCTATCAGGGCCCGCGCCGCGACGGCAGCGCCGAGCGCATCGATCACACGCAGATGCAGGTCGTCGCGAAGAACCTGATCGCGCGGGCGTGCGATGCGCGTGCGTCGGATATCCATATCCGTGTGAACCGCTTCAGCACGGAGATTCTGTTTCGCATCCACAACGAACTCGTGCGCATGTCGGAGCAGACGCGCGAGTACGGCGAGCGGCTGCTCGCCACGCTTTATGCGGCGATGTCGAGCGTATCGGACAACACCTACAAGCCGAACGAGCGCCAGGACGCGGCCATCGGCGATCGGGACAAGCTGCCGGACCGGCTTTTCGGCGTGCGGATCGCGACGGCGCCCACGAGCGTCGGCAGCGTCATGGTGCTGCGGCTGCTCTACAACGATGCGGGCGAGGCGACGGCCCTGACGGAGCTCGGCTTCACGGTGGCGCAGGCGAACGCGTTCGAGCTGCTCGCGCAGCAGCCGCACGGCATGAACATCATCAGCGGCCCGACCGGCTCGGGCAAATCCACGACGTTGCAGCGCGTGCTGACGAAGCAACTGCGCGAGATGGCCGGCTCGATCCACGTCATCACCGTGGAAGACCCGGTGGAGTACCCGATCGAGGGCGCGGTGCAGACGCCCGTCGTCAACGCGCCGACGGAAGAGGCGCGCTCGCTCGCGTTCGCCGCCGCGATCGCGAATGCGATGCGGCTCGATCCCGATACGATCATGATCGGCGAGGTGCGCGACCGCGCATCGGCGCAAAGCGCGTTGCGCGCCGCGATGACGGGCCATCAGGTCTGGACGACGGTGCACGCGAACGGCGCGCTCGCGATCGTGGACCGTCTCGTCGATCTCGGCTTGCCGATCGCGATGGTGACGGACGAATCGCTCGTCACGGGGCTCATCAGCCAGCGGCTCGTCAAGCTGCTGTGTCCGCACTGCTCGCGCCCGCTGGCCGAGTCGATCGCGCAGCTCGACATGGGGCTCGTCGCGCGCGTGAAGCGGGCCGTCGGCGCGCGGTTCGACGCGGTGCGCGTGGCCGGGCCCGGTTGCCCGCATTGCAAGAACGGCACGGTCGGCCGGACCGTGGTGGCCGAGGTCGTGCGCACCGACGCGACGTTTTGCGAATTGCTGCGCGCCGGGCGCAAGCCCGATGCGCAGGCGTACTGGCTCGGCGAGCTCGCGGGGCAGACGGTCGCGCAGCACGCGCTCGAAAAAGTGGCGGCGGGCCTCGTCGATCCGCGCATGGCGGAGCGCGTGGTCGGCCCGTTCATGCCGGGCAGCGGGGGGCGGCCGCAGCCGCTCGGGAGCGGCTATGGCACTTGAGCTCAACCGGCGCTGGGCGCGCCTGCAGCTCACGACGCAGGCGCGCCTGCGGCTCTATCGCAAGATCGCGAAAATGCTCGCGAACGGTTTGCCGTTGCTCAAGATTCTCGAGGAACTCGAGTTGCGTGCGTCGCACGAGGGCCGCAAGCCGAACGAGCCGCTGGCATTGACGCTCGCGGACTGGCGCAGCGTCGTGCAAAACGGCGGCATGCTGGCCGAGGCAATGGCGTGGTGGGTGCCGCATACCGAACAGATGATCGTCATGGCCGGCGAGCAGTCGGGGCGCCTGGAGGCCGCGCTGCTGAACGTGTGCAACGTCGTGCAGTACAGCCGCCGGATCCGCACGGCCATCGTCGGCGGGTTGACCTACCCGTGCGTGATCGTGGCGATGACGATCGGGTACGTGTACCTCTTCGGCCAGCTCGTGATTCCGCGCTTCGCGTCGATCGTGAACCCGGAGCGCTGGCACGGCGTGGCGAAGTCGCTCTACGAGCTGTCCCGGTTCGTGCAGGGCGGCATGATCTACTGCCTCGCGGTGCTCGCGATTCTCGTCGCGGCGCTCTTTTACTCGATGCCGCGCTGGTCCGGCAACGTGCGGGTCTGGCTCGACCGCTACCCGCCTTACTCGATCTATCGGCTCATCACGGGCTGCGGTTTTCTCGTCGCGTTTTCGTCGCTGCAGGCGGCGGGCTTCACGGTCGAACGCTCGCTCGCGCGGCTGGCCACCGATGCGAAGCCGTGGCTCAGGCGGCGAATCGACGACATGCTGTTCGGCGTGAAGTCGGGGCTCAACGTCGGCGAGGCGATGAAGAACGCCGGCTACCGGTTTCCTTCGGAGGAGATCGTCGACGATCTGTGCGTGTATGCCGAATACAAGGGCTTCGCCGAGGCGCTGCACGCGATCGCCAACGAATGGATGACCGACGGCGTGGAGACGATCGAGGCGCAGATGCGCGTGGTCAACGGCGCGGCGATCGTCGTGCTCGCGCTCGTGCTGTCGTGGCTCATCAGCGGCTTCTTCGGAATTCAGCAGGAAATTGCGGCTTTGGCTCGGAGTCTGCATTGAGCGTGCCGTGTAATGACGTGTAGGCGCAGTGCAGACGAACGGGTGTCGAAAGGAGAGGGCACGTCTTTCTTCAGTGCCGATTGAGGAAACCAAGGAGAGCAACATGAATGTCAAGACCGTCGCATCGATTCGCGCCCGGGTGGGCAGCCGCGGGTCGCGGCGCATGCAGCGTGGCGCCACGCTGCTCGAAGCGATCGCCTATCTCGGGATCGCCGCCATCGTCGTCATCGGCGCCATTGCGCTGCTGCGCGGCGCATTCGGCAGTGCTTCGTCGAATCAGACGGCCGAGCAGGTGACGGCCATCCAGACCGGCGTCAAGAAGCTGTATATGGGGCAGACCAACGGCTACAACGGGCTGACGACGACCGTCGCCATTGCCGCCGGCATCATCCCGACGACGCTCGTCATCGACACCGCGGCAAATACCGTCACCGATGCCTGGGGTGGCGCGGTAGCCGTGACGGGCACGGGCAGCGGTACCTTCACGATCGAATTCGATTCCGTGCCGACGGACGTCTGCATCAACGCGGCATCGGCTGGCGGAACGTGGACGGCCGTCTCGATCGGCAATGCGGCGCAAACCGTGCCGGTAACGCCCGCCGCCGCTCAGGCGGCGTGTGCCGGCGGTGCGAAGAAAATCGTCTGGACCTCGGCCTGATCGCGGCCCGAGTACCGGCCTTCGCCCCGATTGACGCCACGAGCCGCCCGCCATGTTCCTGATCTGGATCGTCGCCGCCTTCGCGATGCTGACCGGTGCCTACGCGCTGCTCGGCGCCGAGGCGGCGCCGGCACCGCTCGCGCCGTCGGCGATGGCGCTCGCGGCGAACATGAGCGCCTACCGGCAGGCCGTGGTGGCCTTCGCGCGCGCCAACCCGTCGTTCGTCGGCAGCGTGCCGGCGGCGAGCCTCGCGCCCTCCCTCGGGGCGACCGTTCCCGATCCGATGTGGCGGAACTACGTCCAGCCCAATACCGGCTATGCGGGCAGCCTGGTCGTGGTCTATGCGGCGTCGGCGGCGGCCGCGGCCGCGGTCGACGGCATCGAGCAGATTGCGCAGGGCTCGGCGCTGGCCGGTGTGGCGCTCGGCGCCAACCTCGTGTCCCCCGGCAACCCGGCGGTGCCGCTGCCGGCCGCACTGGCGAACGCGATCCCGAACGGCATGCCGGTATGGATGGCGCAAGCGTATGACTGAGCGCACCCACACCCTTGCCCGCACCGGCATGCGGCGCCCGGGCCCCCGCGCGCGGCCGGCTCGCCGCATGTCCGGCTTCACGATGGTGGAGATGCTGGCCGTGCTTGCACTCGCCGCATTGATGATGGCGGGCCTCGTCACGCTCACGAACTCGTCGCTCGACGATACGCGCGCGCAGCAGGCCGCGCTTTATCAGTCGCAGCTGACGGCGGCTGCCACGCGGCTCATTCGGCAAAACTACACGGCGCTCGCGGCCCAGGCCACGACCACCTCGCCGGTGATCGCGAAACTGACCGGCTCGACGTATCAGCTGTCGACCTACCTTCCGAATGCGTTGGGCGGCACGAACCCCTATGGTCAGGCGCCGTGCCTGCTCGTCTACGCGGCCCCGGGCGGCGCGAACCCGATGGCGTTGCAGGCGCTGCTCGTCACGGAGGGCGGCCGGACCATTCCCGATCCCGAACTCGGCTACATCGCGGCGAACGCCGGCCCGGGCGGCGGTTCGATCCAGGCGACGAACAATGCGAACGGCGCAGCCGTCGGCGCCTTCGGCACCTGGAAAATCGATACGCCGAACCCGGCGAATACATCGTGCACAGGCAAGAAAACGGGCACAGGCCATCTGGCGAGCCTCATTTTCTACGACGGCACGCAGGCGCAGAACGTCGACTATCTGTACCGCGTGGCCGTGCCGGGCAATCCGCAGGCGAACACGATGCAAGTGCCGATCGTGCTCGCGCGGCAGATCGACTATGCCGCCTGCACGCAGCCCGGCGCCATCGCGGCCGACGCTTCGGGCAACGTCCTCAATTGCGATGGCACGCAGAACCTCTGGGTGCCGCAGGCGGCCTATCACTGGCGCGAACCGGTGGCCGACGAAGCGGCGCTCGCGGGCGTGGCCGCGCATCAGGGCGACGTGCGGCTCACCGTCGCGACGAATCGGGCCTACGCGTACAACGGCGCCACATGGCAGGCGCTGGCGGTGGACGAAGCGGGCAATCTCGCGCTCGGCAACGCGCACACCGTCGGCGACCCATGTCCGCCCGCGCCGCAGAATTCGGCCATCGCCCCCGTGTCGGCGAGCACGACGCTCGTCTCCACCGATGCGAACGGACGCGTGCTGTCGTGCCGCGGCGGCAGGTGGCAAACGCAAAGCGAAATCGAGCCGGCGTCGTCGCTCACGGGCTGTCAGCTCGTGATGGCCAACCCGAACGGCGCGGGCGATTACTCGGCCTGCACGGGCCAGCCGGCGACGAACTTCCAGTCGGGCGCCTATTCGTACAACGGCAGCAACGGTACGTACTCATATACGTTCAGGACGACCGTCAACCTCACCAAGCCGGGGATCATCGTCGCGTCCACCTGGGCGCACCTGAACGACGGCATGTGCAACGGCCCCACCGGCAACCGGGGGCAGCTCTCGCAGAGCATCGACATCACCGACGGCGGCAACCACAACCTCGGGCATACGGAGAGCCAGACGCCGACGCTTCAGGACGATTCGGGCGGGATCAACAACGCGCTGTCCCAGGCGGGCACGCCCGGCACCTACACGATCGTCGTGACGACGAACTGGGCGACGTACGCCGGTATCACGACGCCGTGGGTCAGCAGCTTTTGCGGGGAGTCCGGCCAGACGGTGTGGAACACGCCCGTCGCGGCGGGCTGGACGATCAACTCCTACTACTGAGCGCCCGACCGTGAGCCCATCGACCCCGCACACCTTCGCAGCACCGTCACGCACGGCGCGACCGGCGAAAGCCGCGCCATTGCGCCGGCGCCGCGTTCGCGCGGGCTCAGTGCGGCGCGAGCGTCTGCAGCATTTCGTGCAGCTCGAGCCGGTTGTAGGTCGCGCGCAGCACGTCGCGCGGCAGGCATTGCTGCTTCGATACGAGGCTGAAGAGGTGATCGTTGAGCATGCGCGACATGTTGTCTTCCTTGCGCTTCATGAACTCGGCAAGGTACGGCAGCTTGCCCGGATCGGTCAGCAGTCCGCTGATCTGCTGATTGTTGTTGAAGAGCAGTTCGCTCGCGAGCACGAAGTTCTCGCCATCCTCCGTCGGTACGAGGCATTGGCAGATCACGCCGATGAGGCAGTTCGCGAGCGCGGCCGCATAGCGCTCGCGCTGCTCGGCCGGAAAGAACGACAGCAGTCGCGTGAGCGTGCCGATCGCGCTGCCCGTGTGCATCGTCGCGAGCACGAGGTGGCCCGATTCGCCGGCCTGCAGCGCCGTCTCCGCCGTCTCGGGATCGCGCACCTCGCCGACCATGATGACGTCGGGTTTCTGCCGCAGCGCCTCGCGCAGGCCGGCCGAGAAGCTCGGCGTGTCGGTCGGCACTTGCCGCTGCGAGACGATCGACGTGCGGCCCTCGAGTTCGTATTCGATCGGCTCCTCGATCGTGACGATGTGGCTGTTGCGCGTGCGGTTGATGTGCTCGAGCAGCGACGCGATCGTCGTCGTCTTTCCCGAGCCGGTCGGGCCCGTCACGAGGATCAGCCCCTTGGCGCTGTCGATCATCGAGCGCACGTAGGCGGGCAGGCCGAGCTTGTCGAGCGCGAGCGGCTGCAGCGGCAGGCGCCGGATCGAGATGACGAGCTTGCGGCCGCCATTGGTGCGGTAGATGTTGCAGCGAAGGCGGCAGCGCGTGAGCACGAACGGGCGATCGATCGCGCCGTGCTGAAGCTGCGCCTCCCAGTCCGGTTCGATCGACGCCAGCGTGGGCAGCATTTCGTCGTGGAGCACGGGCTCCTCGCCGACGGCGAGCCACCCGCGCGGCGCCTTGATCATGATCGGCCGGTCCTGCTCGATATGGATGTCGGTGAAAGTCTGCCGCAGGTCGATCAATTCGAGAATCTCGCGCGTCAGGTCGCGACGTTCGTGACTCGGAGCGTTCATCGTCAATGCCCTTCCTATGAAAGATAGTCGGAACTTACATGAAAACTTTGTCGATGTGTCGGAGAAGCACCGGGCCGCGCTGCGTACGCTTCATCGCGGGCGGCGCGTCATGAACTGGGCTCGCCGACTGGGTACCGTGGCCCTCGCCGCCGCGCTCGCATTCGGGGCGACCGCCCCCGTCGCCGAGGCGGCGGCCGTGCGCTGGAAGTCGTCGATCGTCGACTACGAAGCGCAGGGCAAGGACATCAAGGACGTGCTGCGCGACTTCGGCGCGAGCCAGGGCGTCCCCACGCGCATCGCCGCCGATGTGAGCGGCACCGTGAGCGGCAAGTTCCATCTGCCGCCGCGGCGTTTTCTCGATACGCTCGCGGCGTCGTTCGGCTTCGTGTGGTACTACGACGGCGAAGTGCTCGACATCACGACGGCCGCCGAACTGCAGAGCACGCTCGTGAAGCTCGATTCGGCCGATACGGGCGCGCTGCGCGATGCGCTCGACCGCCTGCGCATCGCCGACGAGCGCTTTCCGATCGTCTACGACAGCGCGCAGGGCACGGCGCTCGTGAGCGGGCCGCCACGCTACGTGCAGATGGTGACGAACGTGGCCTCGCGGCTCGACAACAACGCGGCGCATCGAAGCGGCACGCAGGTACGCGTCTTTCCGCTCTATCACGCGTGGGCGCACGACCGCACTGTGCCCATCGACGGCCAGCAGGTCACGCTGCAGGGCGTGGTGGCCGTGCTCAACGGCATCTACCACCCGGGCGCGGCCAAGGCCGCCGACAAGCGCGGCGAGGGTGGCCGCGCGGCGAGCGGCGTGAAGCGCACCACGCCGATCAACGACGTGAACGGCAATGCCTACAACGGCCCGTACGTACCGCCGCCGGTGCCGTCGGGCGCGGCCGGCAAGGGCATGTTCGCCGGGCTCACCGGGCAGCCTTCGCCGGCCGTGGCGGCGGCGGTGGGTGAGCCGCCGCCGCCGCAGAACACGAGCACGGCGCCGGCGAGCGACGATCAACTGCCCGTCATCGTCGCGGACCAGCGCACGAACTCCGTCGTGATTCGCGATACGGCCGACCGGATGGATCAGTACGGCAAACTGATCGATCGCCTCGACGTCAAACCGCAACTGATCGAGATCGAGGCGCACATCATCGAGATCGACGACGACGCGCTGCATCAGCTCGGCGTCGACTGGACCGCGCACAACAGCCACGTCGACGTGCAGACCGGTACCGGCACGCTCGCACAGAGCACCTACAACGGCACGCTCTCGCAGAACTTCGGCCAGACGGCGCTGGCGGGCAACATGCTCGCGGCGGCGACGCCCGTGGGCGCATCGGTGGCCGCCGTGCTCGGCGACGCCGGCCGTTATCTGATGGCGCGCATCTCGGCACTGCAGCAGACGAAGGCCGCCAAGATCGACGCGAGCCCGAAGGTCGTCACGCTCAACAACATCGAGGCCGTGATGGACAACCAGACGCAGTTTTTCGTGCCGGTGTCGGGATACACGTCGGGCGATCTCTACAGCGTATCGACGGGCATCTCGCTGCGTGTGCTGCCGATGGTCGTGGAGGAGGACGGGCGCACGCGCATCAAGCTCGACGTGGCGATTCAGGACGGCCAGCTCACCGATCAGACGGTCAGCAACCTGCCGGTGATCCAGAACAGCACGATCAACACGCAGGCGTTCATCGAGGAGGGGCAGGCGCTGCTCATCGCCGGCTATCGCGCGGACAGCGCGACGATGGGCGTGACCGGGGTGCCCGGGCTCTCGAAGATTCCGTTGATCGGCGCGCTCTTCCGGACCGACAACCGCCAGAAGAGCCACATGGAGCGGCTCTTCCTGCTGTCGCCGCGCGTCATCTCGCCGTGATGCACCGCAACCGCCCGCCCCGGGGAATGCAGGAGGCCATGTGAACGAATCCCGTACTCAGCCGCATTCGCTGCCGGGCGTGCAGCCCGCGGAGCAGCCCGAGCCGCGGGCCGCCCAATCGGGCTTGCCCGTCGACGCATGCGGCGAGGGCGCCGCCGATCGCCGCCTGTCCGACGACGACGCGCGCCGCCTGCGCGGCACGCTGCGCGGGCTGCCGTGCGGGGTGATCGTGCTCGATCGCGCGGGCGCGGTCGTCCACGCGAACGCGCGCGCGCTCGAGATGCTGGCGATGACGCTGCCCGCGGGCGTCGATTTCAGCGTGGCGCTGAGCGAGCGCTTCGAGATGACGGACGTGCCGCGGTTGCGCGATCTCGAAGCGGGCCGCGAGGTACGCGTGGACGATTCGACCTTCTGGATTCAGGCGGGCCCCGCCGGTGCGTGCGCCGGTGCGGGGGCGGGCGAATCCGTCATCGCCGTGACGGACGTGACGCCGTTCGCTCGCTCGCTCGACGAGCGCGCCATGTCGCTGCGCTTTTTGCTGCACGATCTGCGCTCGCCGCTCAATTCGATCAGCGCGCTCACGCAGCTCGATGCGAGCGACCCCGACGCGTTCGAGCGCTGCGGCGGCATGCAGCAGATCACCGCGCTCGCGCAGTACGTGCTTTCGCTCGGCGAGCAGTTCATCTTCTCGTCGGTAACCGAGCATTTGCAGGCGCGCGACTTCAAACGGTTCGATCTGCGCGCGACGCTGCGCCAGATCATCTCGCAGCTGGAGGTCACCGCCGTCTATTGCGGCGTCGCGCTACACTTGTGGCTGCCCGACAGCGCGCCGCTCTGGGTGAGCGGCATGCGCAACTTCGTGGCGCGCGCGGTCCAGAACGTTATCGACAATGCCGTTCGCGCGTCGCCGCGCGGCGAGGCGGTGACGGTGTCGATCCGGCAGGCGGACGGTTTCGCCGAGGTGGTCGTCGACGATCGCGCGGGCGGGCTGCCGGGTCTCGTCGCGGGAGATCGGCTGACCGACTTCGAGAAGCTCGGCAAGCGGACGGCAACGGGCTTCGGTCTCGGGCTCAAGCTCGCCGTGCAGATCGTCGGCATGCACGGCGGCGCGCTTTACGCCGAGCTCAACGGACAAGGCGGTACCGTGTTCGTGCTGCGTCTGCCGTGCCTGAATCCTGTCGCCGCGAAGCCGCACGCGACGTCGCTCGTCGATGCCGACCGCGCGTTGCGCGCGGCGCGCGGCGAGTGAGGCGCCAGCGCGCGGCCCGTATTCGTTTGACACGCGTTGCGCGGAGTGGGCGCCGGCTCCCGCGCGGCCGTCAGAACCAAGGGTTCACATGAAATCGCTTGCAGGCAAACCCGTACGCATTCTGTTCGTCGAGGACGACGTCGCGCACCACGCGCTCATTCATTCCTGGCTCAAGAGCGAGGGCTACCACATCGACGCTTTTCACAGCGGGCTCGACGCGCAGCAATTTCTGTCGGAGCAGTGGGCCGATCTCGCGATTCTCGACTGGGATCTGCCGGGCGTTTCCGGCGACAAGCTGCTGCAGAAGATCCGCAGCCGCTCGCAATCGATCATGCCCGTGATTTTTCAGACCGTGCACTCGGCGGAGTCCGACATCGTGCGCATACTCGATGCGGGCGCCGACGACTATCTCGTGAAGCCCTACGACAGGCAGGTGCTGCTCGCGCGCATGCGCGCGCTGCTGCGGCGCTTCGCGCCGATGAACGTGCAGGGCCGCAAGATGTTCGTCGACGGCGAATGCGCGCTCGATCAGCAGGCGCGCTCGCTCGTGGTGGCGGGCGTGGCGCACAAGCTCGGCACCAAGGAGTTCGACATTCTCTGGCATCTCGCCCGGCACACGGGCGCCGTCGTGCTGAGGCAGGATCTGATGAGCGTGGTGTGGGGCTGGGATGCGGCCGTGCAAAGCCGCTCCGTCGACATGTACGTGAGCCGCCTGCGTGCGAGCCTGAAGGCGGCCGGCGTCGGCTGGACCGTGCAATCGGTCTATGCGACCGGTTACCGCCTGACCCTCAAGCCGGATACGGATCAGTCGGGCGCCGGTGCGTCGGGCGCCGCTGCGTCGCCGGAAGGCGCCGCATGAGCGCGGCACGCATGCGAGCGCTCGCGCGCGGCGCCGTCGCTGCCTTCGTCTGCGCGGCCACCCTGCATGCGCAGGCGGCGAGCATGGCGTGGGCCGGTGGCCCCGGCGCCCGCTTCGTCTACGTGACGAACGGCGCGGGCCTGGCGGAGGTCCTGAATGCCTTCGCGGCGGGGCAGCACGTTGCGCTGCGCATCGACGGTCAAGTGGAGGGCGTCGTGAGCGGCCGTTTCGCGATGCCGCCGCAGCGCTTTCTCGACATCATGAGCCGTTCGTACGGATTCGTCTGGTACTACGACGGTGCGGTCCTGCATGTGTCGCCCGCGAACGAGCAGGTGCATATCGCCATCCGGCCTCACTTCCTTTTGGCGAATGCGCTGCGTGCGTCGCTCGAGCAGGCAGGTCTTGCCGATACGCACTTCCCGTTGGCGGTGGATGCCGTCGCGCAAACGGTGAACGTGCGCGGGCCGGCGACCTACGTGGAGCGTATTCGTGCCGCGGCCGAGCGCTTCGAGCGCGACGCGCGGGAGCGCGTGCGTTTGTCCGTGCGGGTGTTTCGCCTGAGTGCCGCGAATGCCGCCGATGAAACGCGCGTGGTCGATGGCCGCACGCTTGTCGTGCCCGGTGTGGCCACGCTCTTGCGGCGCCGTTTCGAGCGCCCGACCGTGGCGAGCGGGACTGCCGTTGCCGATGCGCCGCGGATCGTCGAGTTCGATGCGGCGTTGCCGGCGATCGAAGCGGATGCGACCACGAATTCCATCCTGATACGCGATCGGGCCGAGCGTATCGACGCCGACGGCGCGCTCGTCGCCAGCCTGGACGTGCGTGCGCAGCTCGTATCGGTCCAGACGTGGGTGGTGGATGTCGATGGCGACGCGCTCGACGCGTTGCGGCCCGCGCTGCCGCCGGCCATGGCCGATGGGGCCGACGGGGCAGGCGCGGAGCAGGCGACGGCGGACGCGCGCGCGCACCGCGATGCAGGTATCGCGCCCGACGGCGGCCGCGCGCTGCTCGCGCAGCTCAAGGCATTGGCCAGCAGCGGCCGCGCCGACATCGAGGTGTCGCAAACGGCGCTCACGCACGACCGCTCGCCGGCCGTCATCGACCGCCACGAGGCACGTCTCGCACGCCGCGATGACGATGACCTGCCCGATGACGGCGCCCGCGATCTGTGGCTCTCGATTGCCCCGACGGTCGAAGGCGCCGCGTCGATGCCGCGTATCGGCTTGCGCGTGGAACTGGGGCGCCGCCGCGATGCGCGCCGCTATCGGGCCGTCGACGAAAGCCTGGCGCCGGGCGAGTGCCTCGTCATCGAGGGGCCGGCGCGGCACAGGGGCGATGTCGAGCGTCGCGCGGACGATCCCGGTTCCGGCAGCGCGGGAGAGGGCGGCACGCGTCGCCGCCTCGTCTTGCTGATACCGCGCGTGGCGGCATAGCCGCAGATCGGCCGATCCGCCGAGCGTCCGCGATCGCGTGAGCGTGAAGCGACGTGCCGTGTACGAACGAATGCGATGGCTGGCCGGGCAGCGATGCGCGCGCGGATGCGCCCCTTGCCTGCGGTGCGCCCGCGCTCGCCGGGCTCACGCCCGCAGCCACATGAAATTGCCCGACGCGATGCCCTCGAACATTTCGTCGGGCGATTCGAGGATGTTGTTTTGCCAGTAGCGGCCGTGTTCGGCGTAGTGCGAGAAGAGATCGGCGAGATAATCGCCGGTGATCGTCGGGCCCATCGGCAGATGGACGAGCAGCACGACGTTGCCCGTATCGGATTCGAGGCACAGTTGCGCCTGGTCCTGCGCGTAGACGAGCAGGTTGGCCTCGAGCATGAGCCGGAAAACGACGAGCGACCGGCCGGGCGTGACGGCGCCGTAATGAAAGCTGACATAGACCGAATCGGGGTCGGCCTCGTGGTGGTCGAGATGGACGTCGAACCCTTCGATCTCGAGCGTTTGCGTGTCGACGACATACTCGGCGTCGGGCAGCCCGACCACCGCGCAAACCTCGTGAATCAACTCGACGAAACGTTCCCTGCTCATGGGCGGCAATCTCCGGCGAAAATAGGGCGGCCCGGTTGCAAAAAAGCGGGGGCACGGAGCCGGAAAGCCGGGCTTTCCGCCTTCGTGCCCCTCGCGCGAACGGACCGCGGCAACGCGAGTGGCTTACTGGCCCTTCGCGGCGTCGGCGATGTTCTTCGCGCCGTTGTTGCCGACGGAGGCGAGCGCCGACGTTTCCTGCTGCTGCATGTTGATCTGCATGGCGGCCATTGTCATGGCGTTGTTCTGGTTGGCCATGGCCTGCATCTGGCCGACCATGTCGGCGTTTTGCGAACCGGCTTGCGAGACGCCCGAGCTACCGATCGATGAAGACATGATGTATTCCCCTTATCAAGAAAGTGATGAAAAAAGCACTGCTGTGGGTTGACGCCTGATGCTTCGGTAAAAGGCCCGTGGCCGTGGTGGCCGCCGGTCCGGACCGGCTGACGCGCAGCCGGATGCTGCAACTGCAAACTGTCCAACCGTCTTCCGTATCGCCGCGGATGCCGTCAAAGCGCCGCGCCACGGGCGCTGTGGCGCTCCTGCAGCGTGAGCACGATGCGGCGCGCCGCGATCATCCCGCGATAGAGCTTTTGCAGATCGAGCCGCTCGCGCTCGTCGGCCGCGGACTGCGTGGCCGTACTGATTCGGCGCGCGGTTTCGTCGAAGGCCGCCGCGATGCGCGCGACCCGCTGCGCGCCGTCGGGCGCCGAGAGCGTGGCATCGAGCGCGTTCAGATCCTGCGCGATGGGAAGCAATGCGTCGTACATGTCGGTTCCTTTGGTGGTCGAGGTCAATTGTTTGCTTCGTCCCTGCTGCTCGCGAACAGATGCTTCGTGCCGTCGGGCGTCTCGATGTAGCGCAGCCCGCCCGTGGCGATCACCGACGTGTACTCGACATCGGGCGTGAGCGCCTGCGCCTCCTTGACGTCGACGTCGACGCGCTTGACGTTGTCGCCAAGGTCGGCCCTGATACCTGCTATCAGCGTGCGGAAGGTCGTCATCGACTGCACGCTGCCGCTCACGCGGAAGATGCCGTGGCCTTGGTAACTCACTGCCGCGCCCGTGCCGGCGAGCGACTGCTGGATGTTGTCCACGTCTTGCTGCGCGACGTCGTATTCGCGCCGCACCTTGCCGCGCGCGAGACTGTCCATGATCCGCTGCGCCTTCGCGCTTTCGTCGGTGCTCGTCACGATGCCGCGCACCGCCACACTGTCCTTGCGGGCCATTGCCTGCAGATCGCCGAGGCCTTCGCGGTGCAAGGCCTCCTGCAACTGCCGTGCGATCGCGTCGGCATCGAACCTCACGCTCGCCGCTTCGCTCGACTGCGTGCCCGCGAACATCACGCCGGCCACGGCGATGCCGCCGATCGCAGCGGTGCAGGCGAGCGCCAGCACGGCCGTGCGCCAGCGCACCTTGGGCGACGCGGTCGCCGCGTGGCCGGCGCCGGGTTCGTCCGCATGGGCCGGGTCCCGATCCGGCGCGCCGCTATCCGCGTCAGCTGCCGTCGCGGTGTCGGCAGGCGGCTCGGCCGTCTTCCACAGGCCCGCCAGCAGATCGAGATCGCGCGGCCAGGCTTCGTCATCGGGGCCCACGCAAAACACGACATCGCCGAACGGCACGGCCACGAAGTCCGCCACGAGCACCTCGTCGCCGTTCGCCGAGCGGATCCGCGCCACACCGTCCTCGCCCACGCAAAGCTCGATGTCCTCGACCGTCCAGTCGCTGATGCAGACATCCGCGTGCTCGGCGGCGCCGATCCGGTAGGTGCCGCTCGTGAGCCGGACCTGGGCTCCGGCGTGGGTGCCGGTCAGTACTCGAAGCGCTTTCATGATCGTGGTATCCGTGTATCCGACGTGGGTCATGCGGTTGCTCTTGCGGGTCGCCGCTCCGGCGTGTCGCTGCTTCGCGCATCGGCCGCCGGGCCTTGACCGTCAAAATCAGTTTAGGGTTTTGCCGTTGGCGCGGCCGGCGCCATGCGAACTTCGAACGTCTTATCCGAAGCGCCGGTCGTTGCCTTGGCCGCCCCTTGCCGCACGGCGCCGGTTTGACCGCCGATCGCGCCGCCCGTGACGGCGGCGCCGGCCGACAGTGCGGCTTGCGTGTCGAGAATGCGTTGCTTCACTGCCGCGATCGATTGATCGTCGTACGAGTATTCGACGCCCGCGCGCTGGCGCGCGAGCGTGTTGTCGAGCGATACGCCGAGAAGCCCGGCCACCGCGGCGGCCTTGCCCGGGGTCGTGGCGCTTTGCATCAGCGCCGCATGGCGGTGCGCGTGAAGCCGGGCAGCATTGCGCCGGAGCGCCATCGGCGAGCGCATGGCGAGCAGCATCGGCACCGCCAGCAAGGGCCCCAGCTCCACCTGCGCGGCAAGCCGCAGCACCTCCTTCGCGCACGCCGCCGCGAGTTCGGCCGGCAAGTCCGGTGCACCGAGCTTTTGCGTCGCGAGCAGTTGCATCGTCGCCGCGAGCGGCTGGCTGCGTGCGGCGGCCTTGGCCCGGCCCGCCTTGCCGATCGCGAACTTGCGCGGTGTGTCGCGGCCTTCGCCGGACTGACGGCCGTCGCGCCGAGGCTGCCCGTCGCGCGGCCCACGCTGCTGCGGCTGCCCCTGTTCTTCGCCCTGCTGATTCGAGCCGCGATCGTGCCCATGGCCGTTGCGATGCTGTTGCCCGTCGCCGTGTTGCTGATCGCGCTCGCGCTTTTGCTGCTGTCCGTGCTTTTGCTGCTGACCCTGCTCGTGCTTGCGTTCGCGCTCGTGCGGGTGTTCGTGCTCGTGCTCGTGCCTGGGCTCGAGCGCGTGCGGGTCGTCCGGCCGTTCGTGAGCCGATGCCTCTTTGCCCTGCGCCTTCGCCGAGCCCCCTGGCCGCGGCCGTTGGCCGAGCTGGCGCATCAGCTTTTGCGCGGAAGGGGGCGGCGGCTTGTGCATGCCTTCGGCAAAACGCTTGCCGCGGTAGAAAGCGGCGGCGAGCATCTTGTTGTGCTGCAGGCGCGCGCGCTGCATCTTCGTGTGCTGCACCTTCACGCCCGTGAAGCCGCGCGCCTGGGTCATCTGCCCCGTGTGCTCGGCGCCGGCCTGCGCCTGCTGCGCGAGATCGGCGGCGTGGTGGCCGTGGTTGTTGCGGATCGGCGAATTCACGACGGCACCGCGAGCGTGACGATCTGATTGGCGAAGCGCAGGATCGCGGCGGCGCCCCAGGCGCCGATCATCAGCACGGTGGCCACGACGGCCACCAGCTTCACCGCGTACGAGATGCTTTGGTCCTGCATCGACGTGATGGCCTGCACGAACGAAATCGCGAGGCCGGACAGCGCGGCGACGACCACCACCGGCATCGAGACGGATAGGCAGAGCAGCAGGCCCTGCGAGGTGATGCGAACGAGCGTATCGGTTTCCATGGTGCGCGCCTCAGCGATAGGTCATGACGAGACCGTGAATCAATGTGGACCAGCCGCTCATGACGACGAACAAGAGCAGCTTGAACGGAATCGCGACGTTCGTCGGCTGGACCTGGTTCAGGCCCATCGCCATCAGCACGTTGGCGATGACGAGATCGACGACGATGAATGCGATGTACAGCAGAAAGCCGATCTTGAAGGCGTCGGCCATCTCGGTCAGCGTGAAGGCCGGGGCGAGCACGATGAGGTCGTCCTCGCGGATCTTCGCCGCCATGTCCTTCGGCCAGACCACGGCTGCCGAGCGCACGAAGAACCGCTTTTCGCGCTCGTGCGCGTGCTTCTTCAGAAAGGCGCGAAACGGCTCCTTTGCCGCATCGAAGGCATCGAGCACGACGAGCGACGTGTCGCTGCCGGGGGTGCGGTGCATCGTCTGCATGGTTTGCATGGCCTGCATGCCGATCGGCGCCATCACGTATGCGGAGACGAGGACCGCGATGCCGTTGAGCACCATGTTCGGCGGTACCTGCTGCACGCCGAGCGCGTTGCGCAACAGCCCGAGCACGACCACGATCTTCGCGTACGAGGTCGCGACCATCGCCACGAACGGGATCAGGCTGATCGCGACGACGGTGATCAGCAGCCCGGTGAGATCGCTAAACTGAACCATGGCTGCGCGACAGCTGAACGAGACGTACGCCGAGATGATCGCCGACGCTCACGAGCTCGCCGAAGCCGATCGTCTGCCCGTAGGTGACGAGCCGCACGCGCGCATCGGGCAGCGCGGTCGGAAGCTCGAGCACGTAGCCCGCGCGCAGCGCCGAGAGCTGGGCGACCGGCATCGAAACCGTGTCGATCTCGAGCTTCAGCGGCAGGTCCAGCTGGCTGATTTCGACGGGCGTGTCGATCGAATCGGTAAGCGGCGCGTTGAACTGCGTCTCATGGCTCATGGTGGGGTCCTCGTTCAAGGTCATCAGGTGGTGGGTGACGTCTGCCACGGCGCGCAGTTGCCGCGTCCCGTAGCGGCCCCAGACGACGTGCATCGGGGCGGACGAGCGCTCGCTCGCGAAGAGCGCGCGGGTGGCTTCGGGTACGGCACGCAAGATGACGTCGCCCGCGCGCAGCGAATCGAGCGTCGTCACGTTCATCGTTTTCTCGCCGATCTGCAGCCGGCCCGGTACGGCGATCTCGCTGACGTGGGTGGCGAACGGCGTGCATTGCCGGGCCACGAGCGTTTCGAGCGCGTCGAGCCAGCCGCTGTCGACGTGCTCGACAACCGCATCGAAGCGGGTATCGCCCACGCGCAGCGAGAGCGCGCAGCAAGGCGCGCTCAACGGCTGACGCGCGGCAGGTTCGAGCGAGACGACTTCCACGCCGTCGAAGCCGAGCGTTTGCAGCGCGCGCCGCAGCGGATCGAGCAGGATCGCGCACACGGCATGGCGCAAGCGCGCGTTGACGGGCTCGTCCGACGCGACGACGCTCGCGAGCCCCGTGTGCTGTCCGACGTCGATGCGCACCGCGGCCGTCTCCATGCCCCAGCGCAAGCGCACGACGGCGGCGCGCTCCGGCTCCACGACATCGTGCGCACCGACGCTGAAGGCCGAGACGCCGAGCGCGTGAGCGAGCAGTGCGCTCAGGCGCTCGTCGACGGCGAGCCGATGCTGGCGCGCGGTGGCGGCCGCAAGCGCGGGCAGCCGCGCGGGATCGAGCAACACGGCCGCCGCCGGCGCCTGGGCGCCCGCCGCAACGTGGTCTGTCAGTAGCGTTCGTGTGGTGTCCATATTCGTTTTACGTGACGATGATCTCGACGCTGCGCGCGCCGTCGAAGCGGTTTTGCATCACTTCCTCGAGGCTGGTGCGTAACGTCGCCGCATGCTGAGAGATTAGTTCGCGCGACCGTGCGTCCGTGGTGTCGAAGCGAAGCGTCAATTGGAAATGCGAAAGCACGAGGTTCAACGTGCAACCTGGCAGCAGCGCCGGATCGATGGGAATCGTGATCTGCCAGTCGCCGCTTGCGAACACGATCGGATTGGCGCAGAAGTCCGACACCTCGGCGACGATCGAATCGACGAACCGGTTCATGTCCTGGCCCGTGCGCGCCGGTGCCCGTACGGCGACCACGGCGTGCGGGCCGCCTGCTTCGGAGTGCTGCGGCTCGCGCGTGGCTTGAACGCGCGGCGTGTCCGGCGCAGCCGTCGATGGCCGGGCGTTGGGCGACCTCTGCGGTGAAAGCGGCGCCGCGCCGCGCGCCGGCATCGGCGTCGGCGTGGGCATCGTCGAATATGCCGGTACATGCATGGGCGCATGCATGGCCGACTGCACCGGCAGGTGCATCGTCGAATGCATGGGCGGATGAATCGTCGCACGCACCGGAGTCGGCACCGGCGCTGCCGATCGAGCGTGCGCGGCAGCGTCATCGCGTTCGTCGCCGGAGCCGGCCTGTGCGTCGTCGTCGCGCTCGCCGCTGCCGGCATCGTCGCGATGGTCCTCCGCGACGAACCCGGGGACCGGGTAGAGCGGTTCGGCTTGCTCGCCGAATGGAGGCTCGGCCGGTGCGGCGCATGGCGGCTCGTCGCCGGGCGTTTCCGATGCGCCGGCGCGCGCGCCTTCGCGCAGGCGCTGAAAAAGCGCGGCCTGGCGGCTCAATTGCGCGGCCGGCATCTCGGGTGCGGGGTCGGTGTGCGTGGCCGGCGCTGCGATGACGCGGGCGCGATGAGGGGGGCAGGTGTGCATGGCGCGGCTCGCTCGATCACATCGCCAGGCGGCCGACGGGCTGGAGATCGACGTGCGCGCCGAGCTCCTGGTACGAATACACGGGCAGCCACGGCAGCCGCGCCTCGATCATCCGCTTGATGTAGCGCCGGATGTCCATCGACGCGACGAGCGCCAGCGGCTGCCGCGGCGTATCGCCGACGATGTCGGCGATCTTGCCGACGAGCTGGGCGATTTCGTCGGGCGGCAGCGCGAGGAAGTTGCCCGTGGGCGTCTGTTTGATCGACTGCCGGATGTGCTGCTCGACCTGAACGTCGACGAGTACGACGGGCAAATCCCGCACGCCACCCGTCGCGCGATAGGCGATGAGCCGGCCGAGCTCCATGCGGATGTATTCGGTCAACATCAGCATGTCCTTCTCCTTCGGTCCCCAGACGATCAGGCTTTCGGTGATGCTGCGGATATTGCGCACGGGCACGTCCTCCTCCAGCAGCCGGCGCAGCACGTCCGCCATTTTCTGCAGCGGCAGTGCCTTTTGTACTTCCGCGACGAGGCCCGGGTAGTCCTCGTTGAGCTGATCGAGCATCCACTGTGCTTCCTGGATGCCGAGAAAGAGATGCGCATTGCGCCGCAGCAGGTCGATCGTGTGGCGTGCAATCAATGCTTCCGGGGTCGCCGCGGCGGCAGGCGCTTCGGTGGCGCCGCCGTCGGCCGCCGCGTGTACCGCGCGCGTTTCGGCGAGCGTGGTGCGCCCTTGCGGCACGTCGAAGATGAGCACTTCGTAACTGTCTTCGGGCAGCGTGCCGTCGGTCCACATCATGATGCCGGGGAACGGCAGGCCGACTGCCGATTGCAGCGCGTGACGCTGGGCGTCGAACGCGCGGTCGAGCGCATCGGCCGCGAGACGCGCGCTGACGTCGGCGGCGAGGCGCACGCCGAGCGGGCAGGTGAACTGCGGCGGGCGCGGCAGGATCGACGGCGCGTCGCCCTTGGCGCCGGCGCGCTGCAGTGCGCCTACGGGCTTGCCGGCGCCTTTGGCCGGGCCATCCTGCTTCTTCTGCAGACGGTAGCCGACGAAGCCGAGCAGCCCGGCGAGCAACGCGAAGAGCGCCGCCGGGAAACCGGGCACGGCGGCGAAGCCGAGCAGCAGCAGCGCGGCGAAGTACAGCGCGCGCGAGCTGCTCGTGAACTGGCGCCTGATGTCTTCGCCGAGGGAGGAATTTCCATGGTCGCCGCCTTCGTCCACGCGCGTGATCATGACGCCCGCGGCCACCGAGATCAGCAGCGACGGAATCTGCGAGACCATGGCGTCGCCGATCGAGAGGACCGAGAAGCGGTTGGCCGCGTCGCCGGCCGACATGCCGTGATAGGCGACGCCCACGGCGATGCCCGCGACGATGTTGATCATCGTGATCATGAGGCCGGCGATCGCATCGCCTTTCACGAACTTCATCGCGCCGTCCATGCCGCCATGCAATTGGCTTTCGATGGCGAGCCTCGCGCGTTTCCTGCGGGCTTCGTCCGGCGTCAGGATGTTTGCGCGCAGGTCGGCGTCGATGCTCATCTGTTTGCCGGGCAGCGCATCGAGCGTGAAGCGGGCTCCCACTTCGGCGACGCGCTCCGAGCCCTTGGCGATCACGATGAACTGCACGACGGAGATGATGACGAACACGACGAGGCCGACGACGAGATTGCCGCCCACGACGAGCTGGCCGAAGCTTTCGATGATTTCGCCGGCATCGGCATGCAGCAGGATCGACTTCGTCGACGCGATGTTCAGCGAAAGCCGGAACAGCGTCGTGAAGAGCAGCACGGACGGGAACGCCGACAGCGTGGCGATATGGCCCACATACATCGTCACCATAAGCAGCGTGATGCTGATCATGATGTTGATCGCGAGCAGCCCGTCGATGATGGCGGGGGGCAGCGGCAGGATCATCAGCGAGACGATCGCGATCAGCAGGACGGCGATGCCGGCCTCGCCGATGCCGGGCAGTTTCATGGTCTTGAACATGTCCACTACTCCGTGGTGGCGGTTTGAGGCGCGAGGCCGTCCACCCAGCGAAGAATCGCGGCGACGACTTCGAACAGTTCCTCGGGAATCGGCTGATTGAGCGGCACCTTGTGCAGCATGCGCGCGACGGGCGGGTTCGCGACGATGGGCACGCGCGCGTGCATCGCCTGCTGGCGCAGCCGCAGCGCCTGCTCGTCGAGGCCCTTGGCGAGGACGACGGGCAGTGGAAACTCCGCCGGGTCGTAGCGCAGCGCGACCGCGTAGTGAACCGGGTTGACCACGACGACGTTCGCGCGCGCGACGCCGCCTTTCGGGCCTTCCTGCGACATCTCGCGGGCCATGCGCTTGCGCTCGCCCTTGAGTTCGGGGTTGCCTTCGCTCTCCTTGTGCTCGCGCTTCACCTCGTCTTTCGACATCCGGTTCTTGCGGATGAAGAGCCACTTCTGCAGCTTGTAGTCGAACGCGCCGATGACGACGAACACGCCGAGCGCGACCACGACCACATGCATGAGCACGGACCACAGCACGTCGATCAACTGCGGTAGCGACTGATCGAGCGCGCTCGCCACCACGGGCATCGCGCTTTTGATCGTCTGCCACATGACGGCGACGAGAATCGCGGCCTTGCCGACCATCTTCGCGAGGTCGATCGCCGAGTTCATCGAGAAGATGCGCTGAAAGCCGGACCCGGGGCTGACCGACGCAAGCTTCGGCATCACGGCTTTCAGCGAAATCTTGAGTCCCGTCTGGGGGGCGAGCGCGATGATGGCGGCGACGAGCGCAACGGCCGCGATCCCGCACAGCAGACCGAGCGCCTGCAGGCCGATATGAACGAGGATGGGCCAGAGGTCCTGCAACTCGCGCTCGCCGTGGGTGAAATCGACCGCCTCCTTGACGATCGCGCGCAGCGTATCGGCCAGATAGTGCTGGCCCGCCGTCAGCACGAGCACGATCGAGCCGAGCGACGCGACTTCGACGAGGTCGGAGCTCTTCGCGACCTGGCCTTCCTCGCGGACTTTGTCCAGCTTCTTGTCTGTGGGCTCTTCGGTTTTCTCGTCGCTCATGACCGCTGTCCTTCGCTTGTCGCAGGCGCGCACCCGGGATGGGGCGCCCCGATGCAACGTTAGCGGCGCCGCGCTATCCGGCGCGACGGCGATGCGAAGCAAGGGCAGGGGCTGCGAAGCGAGGCGGCGCGACGGCGCGTCGCCCGGGCGCAGGGCCACGTGAGCAAGGCAACCCGCGCGGCGGCGGGCACGTGCGAAGACGTCCGCGAAAGCGGCACGGACCGCCGCCCGTCGCACGCGGCGCTTCGCAATTCGTTGTGCGACTTCGTGCGCGGCACGTGGCGCGCCGATCGTGTTGCGTAACTTAGCGTCAACGGAAGGCCACGCCTCATCGGGTGCGGCCCATCGGATCGAATCTGATTTCGTTGGGGGAAAGGATGGACGTTCTGAAGGATCGGCCGCAGTGCCCATCGGGAGTCGTCGGCGCGATCGTCGACCTGGTCAGGGTGGCATTGGCCCGCGCAGGCACGCCGGCGCAAGTCGACATCGACGATCTCGAGCACCTCGTCGACGTGCTGCATCTGCTGCGCCCGGATTCCGCCGAATTCGCGTTTTTCGACGGCTGGCTGCATATGGTGCGCGAGGAATGGAACGAGGCCGAACGGCTCTTTCGAGATCTGGTCGAGCGCTCGGTCTGTCTGCCGGCCAGCAAGGGAATGTTGCTGCAGTGCCTGAAGGCCCGCCAGGAGTTCGGTTGGCAGGAGGAGGCCCGACACCTGCTGGAGGAAGGCGGCAACGAAGAGGTTGAACGGCTCGCGAAGGTTCTGCTTGCGAGCGAGGAGCTGAAGCAGGCGGTCGCGACCGCGAAGCGCACGGGCCGCTTCGTTGCGCCGGATTCCGCGCTCGCGTTCGAGAACGGAGCGCATGCCGAAGACGGCGAAGCGGTCGCGACGCCGTCGTCCTCATCCAGCGACATGCTGCTGAGGATGCAGTACATGCGTGTCTGAGCCTGTTGCCCCTACCAGGAGAAACGAAATGAGCATCACGACTGCATCGCAACTCCAGTACGAACTGGCCCGCGTCACCGGCACGACGCCCGCGGCGCCGAATGCGGACGCGGTATCGCAGCCGCTCGTCGACAAATTCCAGGCGATGATGGCTTCGGCGCCGCAGCATGCGGCAGCCGTCCACCCGACCGAGCGCGCGGACCTCGTGACGAAAGCAGTCGAGGAGCAGGCGGACTATTACCGGCAAGTGCCGAACGACGTGCTCTATATGACTCAGCACATGAGCGCGCTGTCGATGGAGCGCCTTGCCGCCGCCGACATGACCATCCAGCTCGAGATCGCCAGCCTGAACGCCGATCTGCAGGTGAAGATGGCGACCGTGCAGTCGTCCAAGGACGCCGTGCAGACGCTCATGAAGAACCAATAGCATGAAACCGAACTTCGTACCTTCGAGGCTGCCCTCCGCATGGCGGCTCGCCGCGGTGGCGGCGCTCGTGCTGTCGCTTGCGGCTTGCAAGCAGGAGCTCTACGGGCAATTGACCGAAAGCGACTGCAACGAAATGGCGGCCGCGCTGCTGATGTCCGGCGTCGACGCGCAAAAGAGCACGCCCGATGGCGGCAAGACCTGGTCGGTCAGCGTCGACGAAAAGCAGATCGTGCATGCGGTGGAAGTGCTGCGCGCACGCGGCCTGCCGCGCAAGAAATTCGACGACCTCGGCTCGCTGTTCAAGAAGGACGGGCTCGTGTCCACGCCGACCGAGGAGCGCGTGCGCTTCATTTACGGTTTGTCGCAGGAACTCGACGACACGCTGTCGAAGATCGACGGCGTGGTCGTGGCGCGCGTGCAGATCGTACTGCCGAACAACGACCCGCTCGCACAGTCGGTCAAGCCGTCGTCCGCATCGGTCTTCATCAAGTATCGGCCCGACGCGAATCTCGAGCGGATGACGCCGGCGATCAAGAACCTGGTCGTGCACAGCATAGAGGGGCTGACCTACGATCAGGTCAGCGTGACCAGCGTGCCGGCCGATGCGCTCGATCCGCCTGCCCACCCGCACCGCCAGGACGGCTGGGTCGTCTATGCGGGCGGCGCGCTCGGCGTGCTGCTGTTGACGATCGCCGGCGGCTTCGCGCTGTTGCGCGGCAACCTGCTCAAGGGCGGCGGCGGACTTGCGGGCCTGCTCGCGCGCCGGGCGGGGCGTGCGGCGAAAGCGCCGGCATGACCGTCGATCCGAACGATCGCGTGGCCGGCATCGTAAGCATGGGTGAGCCCATGGTGAGCGCATACGACGCAGCCGCCGACGGCGTTGCCGCCCCGCACGGCGAGACGCCGGCGGCCGTGGCGGCGAGACTGGCCGCCTACCATCGGCGCCGGCGTACGCTGTTCGACTGGATGCATCCGACGTGGCTTGCACGCGTGCCCGGTGCGGACCGAATCGGCGCATGCAACCCCGCGCAGGCCGAGGCGCTTGCCGATGCGCTGCTCGACGAATGGGGCATGCCGGTGCCGCCGCTTGCCGCGTTCAACGCGCCGGAGACGGCGCTTGCGTTACTGCCGGCGCACGATTGTCTGACCGTATTCCGCTTGCGCGCGCTCGTGGAGCAGGCGGAGCCGTTGCGCGCGTGGATCGACCGGCCGCGTCGCGAGAAGTTGACGGGCTGGATCGGGGCGCGCGGCGTCAATCTGCTCTTCGCGCGCGGGCGCGAGCTTGCCGGCGATGCGCACTCGCTTGCCGCGCGCGCGCACCACGCGGCAGCGGTCATGCAAGTGCCGCTCGACGCGGCCGATGGCGATGACCTCGCGTGGCTCGGCTTTCGGCTGTTCGCGCGCGACTGCCGATGGGCGCCGGGCGGCCCGCTCGCGATCATGCGGTTGGCCATGCCGGCGCGCGACGACGAGGGGGCGTTGCCGTTCCCTTCGTTGCCGCCGTCGCTACCGTCTTCGGAAGGCTCGAGCCCGAGCCTTTCGATCGTCTCGCAACTGCCCGACTTGTTTCCGGAGGGACCATGGTGATCTGGTTACGCAATCCGCAGGCCGAAGGCACGGATCTCGGCGTGGGCGTCGAAGGCGACGTCCTGCGCCACGAACGCGTGGCGGCGATCGTCGAGATCGATGCGGCGTACGCGGAGATGCGCCGGCAGTGCGACGAGGCGCTGGACGCGGCGCGCGCCGAGGCCCGCATGCTGCTCGACGAAGCCCGCGCTCGCGCGGACGAACTCGTCGAGCGCGCCATGCGCGAGTTCGCGCAAGCGGCCGAGCGCGGCTACGACGACGGTTTGCGGCGGGGGCTGACCGATTGGCACGAACGCGCGGCGGCCGCGCATGCCGAAGCCTGCCGGCTCGCGCCCGGGCAGCATGACCGGCTGGCCGGGCTGGTGACGCTGGCGGTCGAGCAGATCGTCGCGTCGGTGGAGTCCAAAGCGCTGTTTGCCCGCGCGGCCGCGACGGTCGAGCGGATCGTTGCCGACGGCAGCCCCGTTCATCTGCGTGTTCATCCGTCGGATCTGGCCGCGGCGAGCGCGGCCTTCGACGAAGCGGCTGCGGCGTGGCGCGAGGCCGGGCGCTCCGTGCGGCTGTGCGTGGCGGCCGACGCGACGCTTGCGCCCGGCGCATGCGTCGCCGAAACCGACCTGGGCGCGATCGACGCGAGCTTGTCGTTGCACTTGGCGGCGATGCGCGATGCCCTGGCGCGTGCGGTGCGGAGCGTGGTGGAGGACCCATCGCGCGACACGCCGTATGCGCGGCCCGGGGATGACGCGCAAGCCGTCGACGTGCAGACCGGTTTCGCGGGCAACGACGAGGTGCCGATCGGCGAGTACGCCGTCGGAGCCGGCGAGGGCCTGGCGGACCCGGATGCGCGCGCGGACGACGGTGGCGATGGCGACATCAGCGACATCGGCAACATCGGCGACGAAGAAGGTTGGCAAGACGATGTCGCGGCCCTGCAAACGGCGGGCGACCTGCGCGACGAGGGCTGGGCCGATGCCGCGTATGCCGACGCCGACGCGATGTCCATCTGAACGCGCCTTCGCGCGGTACGTGGAAGAAGACATGACAACGAAGGGAGCGCCATGATCGACAGCGCGGACGGTTTCGAAACCGACGAAGCGAGCGGGGTGCGCATCGCGCAGCCACGGGACGTACGCGGCTTCTCGGCGCTGATGGATGCGATGGAGCGCGAACTGCGCGCCCGCCCACAACCCGCGGCATGCGGCAAGGTCCAGGAAGTGATCGGCACGCTCGTACGCGTATCGGGACTCGACGCGACGCTCGGCGAGCTATGCGAGCTGCGCTCGCCCGAAGGCGCGTTGCTGCAGCGTGCCGAGGTGGTCGGCTTCTCGCGCGACGTCGCGCTGCTCTCGCCGTTCGGCCGGCTCGGCAGCGTGTCGCGGGCGACACGCGTGGTGGGACTCCGGCGTCCGCTTTCGCTGCGCATCGGCCCCCGCCTGCTCGGCCGCGTGATCGACAGCCTGGGCGAGCCGATCGACGGCAAGGGGCCGCTCGAATGCGACGAGTGGCAGCCCGTCATCGCCGATCCGCCCGATCCGATGTCGCGGCCCGTCGTCGATACCCCGATGCCGACGGGCGTGCGCGTCGTCGACGGCATGATGACGCTGGCCGAGGGCCAGCGCATGGGCATCTTCGCGCCGGCCGGCGTCGGCAAGAGTACGTTGATGGGCATGTTCGCGCGCGGGGCGCGCTGCGACGTCAACGTGATCGCGTTGATCGGGGAGCGCGGTCGCGAAGTGCGCGAATTCTGCGAGCACATTCTCGGGCCCGAGGGAATGGCCCGCTCGGTCGTCGTCTGCGCGACATCGGACCGCTCGTCGATCGAGCGCGCGAAGGCCGCTTATGCGGCAACGGCGGTGGCCGAATACTTCCGCGACCGCGGCATGCGTGTGCTGCTGATGATGGATTCGCTGACGCGCTTTGCGCGCGCGCAGCGCGAAATCGGCCTGGCGATGGGCGAGCCGCCGACGCGGCGCGGCTTTCCGCCGTCGATCTTCGCGGAGCTGCCGCGGCTGCTGGAGCGCGCGGGCCGCTCCGAGCATGGTTCGATCACCGCCCTTTATACCGTGCTGGCCGAGGACGAATCGGGCGGCGACCCGATCGCCGAGGAAGTACGGGGCATTCTCGACGGCCACATGATTCTTTCGCGCGAGATTGCGGCCCAGAACCGCTATCCGGCGATCGACGTGCTCGGCAGTCTGTCGCGCGTGATGACGCAGGTGGTGCCGCGCGAGCACGTGGCGGCGGCGGGACACGTGCGGCGGCTGATGGCCAAGCACAAGGAGGTCGAATTGCTGCTGCAGGTGGGCGAGTATCAGAGCGGCACCGATGCGCTTGCCGACGAAGCCATCGCGAAGATCGACGCGATTCGGGATTTCCTCGGCCAGCCGACCGATCTGCTCGTCGACCCGAACGACACGCTCGCGGCCCTCGGCGAGATCGTGCAGTCCTGATGCCGGAGGCAAGCGATGAAAGACCGCCGCGTTGCCGCGTTCGAGCGCGTGCTCTCGCGCCGCCGCCAGCTCGATCGCAAGCTCAATGCGGCGCTCGGCGGCTTGCGCGGCGAGCTGCAGGCGCTCATCGACGCGTTGGAGGAAAGCCGCGCGGCGGTGCGCGCGCATGCGGCCGGGCTGGCCGCGCACGACGGCAAGATCGACGCGATGCTGGGCAGCGTTTCCTTCCGGGCGGACGCGTATCTGAAGCTGCGCGAATTCCGCGCGCACGCGGCCGAGCAGCACGCGATGCTCGAGGCCCGGGCGGCGCAGGCCGGGCAGGCGCTGGCGGCGAAGGAGGCGCAGATCGGTGCGCTGCGCACGGAGATCCTGCGCAACCGTGCCCGCATCGACATCTACGAGAAGCGGCGCGACACGCTCGTCAAGGCGATCGAGCTCGCGATCGAGGACGCGCAGGACGAGGAAACATCGGAGAGCCGCCGGCCCAGCCCGGCGTTTTGAGGCGGCGAGCGCGCTCGCCAGCCGGTATCCATTGAACGACAGGCGACTGAAATGAGCGAGATTACCTTCGCATCGATCGAATCGAGCCATCAACTGGTCAGGTTTCTGATCGTGCTCGGCCTTTGCAGCGAACGATTGATGGTCCTGATGATGATTTTTCCGCCGACGTCCGACAACGTCGTGCAAGGCCGCGTGCGCACCGCGCTGGCGCTGCTGTGGGGCAGCTTCATCGCATACGGGCAACGCGGCCTGCTCGAGCAGGGGGATGCGACGATGCTCGTGGGCATCGGGTTGAAGGAGGCGCTGATCGGCGTCGGCCTTGGCTTCGCGGCGTCGACGGTGTTCTGGGCCGCCGAAAGCGTCGGCACGTACGTCGACGATCTGACCGGTTTCAATCAACTGCAGATGCAGAACCCGAGCCAGGGGCAGCAGACGTCGCTGACTTCCACGCTGCTGAGCCAGTTCGCGATCGCGGCGTTCTGGTGCCTGGGCGGCATGACGTTTCTGCTCGGCGCGATCTACGAATCGTATACCTGGTGGCCGCTGGCGAACCTCACGCCGGCCGGGGGATCGGTACTCGAATCGTTCGTGCTGCTGAAGACCGACTCGCTGATGGAAACGGTGGCGAAGCTGGCCACGCCGATGATGCTGATGCTGCTGCTGATCGATATCGGCTTCGGTTTTACCGGGAAGGTCTCGCAAAAGCTCGATCTGCCGTCTCTGGCGCAGCCCGTGAAAGGCGCGCTCACGATCCTGATGCTCGCCCTGATGGCGGCGATTTTCATCGATCAGGTACGTGATCAGCTGTCGCTCGTGGGCATCGCGGCCGAGGCGAGGGCGCTCGCGGGCGGCAAGTGAAACGCGCCGAATGCGCGAGCGAGCGCAAGTATGCGTTCGCCGATGGCGATTGACGGAAAAAGCCGGGAGAAGGACATGATCGAGACGTTGAGCGACAACGCGATCGTTACGGGGATGATGGACGTGCTGTGGGCCGGTGCGGCGCTGGATACGTTTTCGGACGTTCAGGACCTGCTCGACGCGATGGCGGTGCTGCGTCCCGGGAACGGCGAAATGCGCGAGGTGCTGGCCTGGTGGCATGTGCGGGCACGCGCGTGGGGCGAGGCGCTGAGCGAATTGCGCCGGGTGGAGCGCGATGGCGCGCTGTCGTCGCGCGGCATGGCGCTCGCGGCTGTATGTCTTTACGCGCTCGGCGATGCATCGTGGCGTACCTATGCGTACGCAGCGGCGTACCAATCCGACGACCCGATGGCGACGCGCACCGCCCAGGCGCTGCTTGCAGCGCCCGCGATCGGGCGCGGATAGGTCCCACTGAGGCCTGAAACGCGCGTCGATACGCTGATGCCGCGCCCGGCGCGACGGGCCGGGCGAACTAATCACGGCCTGCTTCGCCGTGCAACCGGCAGGCAGGCGATGCGCGTGCTATCGCCGGCCGGCATCGCGCAGCAGCCCGAGGCGCACGAGGCTTTCGGCCGTGGCGACAATGGCGTCCTCGCGCGGGCGCGGCGACCAGCCGAGCAAGCTGATGGCTTTCTGACTGGTGGCGTTCAGATTGCGGCCGAGCAACGGCAGCGATCCTCGCAGCGCCGGATCCCTGAGCGCGCCGATGCGCACCAGCCAGTCGGGCAGCACCCGGGTGGACACATGGCGCGCGGCATCCCCCATGCGTGCCTTGAGCACCTGCGCGACTTCGGCGAGCCACATGCTTTCGCCTGCAATGGCAATGAAGCGCTCGCCGTTCGCGGCTTCGTGGGTCATCGCTCGCACATGCAGGTCGGCGACATCGCGCACGTCGACGAAGCCGGAATTGATGCGCGGATTGCCGGGCTGGCCGTCCAGCATGCCCCGGATCAGGCGGATGGAATGCGAATAGTCGTCGCCGAGCACGGGCCCGAGAACCGTCACCGGATTGATCGCGGACAGTTGCATGCCGCGTCCTTCTCGCGCGATGAAATCCCACGCCGCGCGTTCCGACAATGTCTTCGACTTCTGATAAGGCCAGACATCGGCGGCCGTCAGATTGCTCCAGTCGGTCTCGTCGAAGG
The DNA here is from genome assembly GCF_902833155.1 of Burkholderia sp. BCC1047. NCBI lineage: Bacteria > Pseudomonadati > Pseudomonadota > Betaproteobacteria > Burkholderiales > Burkholderiaceae > Burkholderia > Burkholderia sp. BCC1047. Next base: position 131,968 of record NZ_CADFEH010000004.1, read on the forward strand.
GGCGGCTCATTGGCCCGTGTCCGGCGCAGATCGCACCGAAAGCGGAGGTCAGTACGACGCGCTTGACACCGGCATCCCGCGCCGCACGCAGCACGCGCAGCGTGCCTGCCACGGCGGGCTTGACCCAATCGTTTTCGCTCGTCTGCGTGCCGGTCGGCGTGGGCGACGCGCCATGCACGACGTAGGTGCAGCCGGCGGTTGCCTGTTGCCAGCCGTCGTCGGAAAGGAGATCCGCCGCGACGAATGACAGACGGTCTCCGGGTTCTGCGCCGCCTCTTTCGAGCTGCGCGCGCACCTGCGTCTCGCGTGCGAGCGAGCGAACCGTGGTCCGTACCTGATAGCCGCGATCGAGCAGCGCCAGGATGCAGTGTTGCGCAATGAAGCCGGTGCCGCCGGTTACGAGAACCGATACGTCGTGGGTATTGCTGGTCATGTCGTTGAGTGTCCGGGACGAAGAACCGGAAGGTTAAGACCCGGCCCGCGGCTTGTTAATGCTCTATAGTGCGATTTACTTGCGCGACAGTACGATCATGAGTAACGACCCCTTCTCCGACATCCTGAGACTCACGAGCGCCGAATCGCTGGCGACGGGAGGCTTCTCCGCCGGCGGCGCCTGGGCCGTTCGATTTCCGGCACCCGACAAGATCAAGTTCTTTGCGGTGGTGAAGGGCACGTGCTGGGTTGCTATCGACGGAGCAGAAACGCCGATCCGCTTTGAAAGCGGTGACGTCGGATTACTGGCGGCAAAACGGTCGTTCGTCCTCGCAAGCGAACCTTGCGTTCCGCCCGTCGACGCGATGGCGTTGTTCTCGGGCGCCGGAAAGTCGGCGGTGAAACTGGGCGACGGCCGCGACTTCGCGCAGATCGGCGGGCACGTACTGCTCGATCCGGTCACCGGCAGCTTGCTGTCGGACGTTCTGCCGCCATGGATTCACGTGCCGGCCGTCTCGCCGCAGGCAGTGAAGGTCCGCTGGCTTCTCGAGCAACTCGTGGAAGAGCGTGCGGCCGATCTGCCTGGCGCGCAGCTCGTATCGGCCCAGCTTTCCCAGTTGCTCTTCATTCAGATACTGCGCGCCCATCTGAAAACGTCCGCGTCCTTGACGGGATGGCTGCGCGCGTTCGGCAATCCGCGCATCGCTCCCGCATTGCGACTGATGCACGGCGATCCCGCACGTTCGTGGCATCTGGATGAGCTTGCCGCCGCATGTGCGATGTCACGCACCACGTTCGCTTCTCACTTCAGGGCGAGCGCCGGGGTCGCGCCGTTGGCCTATCTCGGCGAGTGGCGCATGCGTGTTGCGGAGCGCCGCTTGCGCGACGAAAACATTCCGGTCGCGCTGCTTGCGCAGTCGCTCGGTTACTCGTCGGAAAGCGCATTCAGTCATGCGTTCAAGCGCATGTCCGGGTATTCGCCAATCGCATATCGCCATATCGTACGGACTGCTTCTGAAGGCGTAGGCAGTAAGCGCGTCGGCGTTCGCGCGGACGTCGAGGCTAGCGGTGCGACGCTGCAGTCGCTTCCATCGGAACCTCGGTGAAATGCGCGAGCGGCTCGGCGCTCGCATACGGACGCGCCGACAGTTTCAACAATCACGCAGATTCACCCGCCCCCGCGGGATCGTAGAACAGCGCAAAGAGTTCCGACTGCGACCCGACGCCGAGCTTTGCATAGATGTGCTTCTTGTGTGCGCGCACGGTCTCGAACGAGATCGACAGTTTCTCCCCGATCGCCCGCGTGGAGAAGCCGCTCAACGACAGCATCGCCACTTCGGTTTCGCGCGTCGTCAATGCACCGCGCCCGCTCTTTCCGGTCAGCATGCCGAAGCGCGTGTGCGGATCGGGCGCTTCTGGTTGCCTTGCGCGCGGCGTTTCGTTCACGACGAACGTTTCGAAGCGCAGGCGCTGCTGCATCAACGACAGCACCCAGGGCGTGTAAAGCGTAAGCAATGCGATCTCGCGCTCGTCGTATTTGCTCGTCTTGCCGAGCGAGAAACCGAGCGTGTGATCGCGATCGATCACGACGTTGAAATGCACTTCGTCGCCGACGATGTTCTTCTTGAAGTACCGCTGGTAATACTCGGTCATCCGGAAGTTGTCCGGCGCGACGTCGGCGAGTGTGTAGAAGCCCGACGCCTGCGTTTCGAACGCGGCGAGATAGAACGGATCGAGCTGGTAGAGCGCGGCCAGATAGTCCTGGAACATCAGGTCGATCTTGCCGTCCGGCATCGCCTGTTCGGCGAGCACGAGCGGCGCCGCGTCGCGCGCGAAGCGCAGCGCGACCCAGTTGTCGAAATCGAGATGCCGCTCGAGTACGCGCGTGAGACGCGCCCAGAAATGCGGGCCGTCGAGGGCGTCGATGGCCGAGCCAATCTCCCGATGAAAAGCGAGATCTCGCCATTCGAGGTCCATCGTGTGCTCCGGTGAGGGTAACCCTGGCGGGGAATTTCAGGTCAAAAATAATAACCCGATAATCGGCCTCGATTCGACGGGCGGCAGGCCGTTCGCTGCTTCGCTCGACGCGCGTCGCATGGCACGCGCAACGCATACGACATGCCACTGAAAGGCAATTGGAAGGAGAGGGCTTCATGCAGGTAGAACTCGCGCAACTGTCGCTCGTCGACGGAGACGTCGTGCACAACACGCGCAAGGTGATCGACACGATCGAGCGCGCCGACGTGGCCGGCGGCACGAAACTGATCGTGTTCCCCGAAACGACGCTGTCGGGTTTTCCGACGCGGGAGAACGTCGCCGACGTCGCCGAGACGCTCGACGGCCCGCGGCTGCTGGCGGTACGCGACGCGGCACGTCGCAAGGGCGTTGCCGTCGCGGTGGGCCTCGCGGAGCGCGACGTCGAACGGTTCTACAACACGACGGTACTCGTCGACGAGCGAGGCGACATCGTCCTGCGCTATCGCAAGACCCATCTGTGGGCGTCGGATGTCGGCGTATTCACGCCGGGCGACCGCTTCGCGACCTGCGTCTGGAACGGCCTGACGGTCGGCCTGCTGATCTGCTACGACATCGAATTCCCCGAGACGGCCCGCGCGGTCGCCGCGCTCGACGCCGATCTGCTGATCGTCACCAACGGCAACATGGACCCGTTCGGGCCTGTCCATCGCCGCGCGATCGCGGCACGTGCGATGGAGAACCAGATGTTCGCGGTGATGGTGAATCGTTGCGGGACCGGCGACGACGATCTGACGTTCGCCGGCCTGTCCACGCTGGTCGATCCGTTTGGCGAGAGCACGATCGAACTCGGCCGGGACGAAGCCGTCGCACCGGCGAGCCTCGATCCGACGCGCCTCGAAGCAAGTCGCGAGCATTACAGCTATCTGCACGACGCACGCGTGGCGCTCGGTCTGTCGCCTGTCGAACAGGTTGACGGGAGTCGCGTGCTCACGATCGACGCGGGCCGTCGCCGCACCGAGTAGCCCGAATCCCCGGTCCATCCGATGCATGGAGCAGGCACGATGCCCGCACATGCCCGGTCGTCCCATTGACATGCCGGAAATGCCTGCCGCACGGCACCCAGGCACTCGCATCGGCCCCAGAGGGGCCCAGGAGATCACATGCAAGCGTCGTCATCCAGTGAACCCGTTCGCCTGAAGCGCACGCTCGGCCTGCCGTCCGTGTTGCTGTTCGGTCTCGCCTATATGGCGCCGCTGATCGTCTACGGTACCTACGGCGTGCTCGCCAAGGCCAGCGACGATACGGCCGCGCTCGCCTATCTGCTCGCGCTGATCGCCATCGCATTCACCGCGCTCAGCTACGGCAAGCTCGCGCGGCTCTATCCGGCCGCGGGCTCGGCCTACACGTACACGCGCAGGACGTTCAACCCGTACCTGGGCTTCATGATCGGCTGGGCGACGCTGCTCGATTATTTCTTCCTGCCGATGGTGATCTGGCTGATCGGTGCGGCGTACCTGAACGCGGCATTTCCGCACGTGCCGACCTGGATCTGGATCGTCGCGTTCATCGTGCTGACGAGCGGATTGAACATCGTCGGCATCGAACTGGCCGCGCGCTTCAATATCGTGCTGATGGTCGTGCAACTGGCGATCGTCGCGATGTTCGTCGTGCTGTGCTGGCACTATGCGTCGGCTGCGGCGGGCCCGGGCGGCATCGCGATGGCGGAGCCGTTCTTCAAGCCGCACGTGCCGTTCGGCGCGACGATGGCAGGCGCCGCGATCGCCGCGTATTCGTATCTCGGCTTCGACGCCGTCTCGACGCTGACCGAGGAAACGATCGATCCGAAAAAGAACATGCCGCGCGCAATCCTGCTGATCGCGCTGATCGGCGGCGCGATTTTCGTGATCGCGGCGTATACGATGCAGCTCGCGCATCCCGGCGTCGAATTCAAGGATACGGATTCGGCCGCGTTCGAAGTCGCGAAGATGATCGGCGGCGACCTGTTCGTCACCGTGTTCCTCGCGGGCCTGATCCTCGCGCAGTTCGCATCGGGCATCTCCGCGCAAGCGAGCGTCGGGCGGCTGCTGTATGCGATGGGCCGCGACGAAATCTTGCCGAAGCGCATCTTCGGGTTCATTCATCCGCGCTTCAAGACACCCGCGATCAACATCGCGCTCGCCGGCGTCGTCGGATTGATCGCGCTGAAGCTGGATGTCGCCACGTCGACGTCGTTCATCAACTTCGGCGCGTTCCTCGCCTTTACTGCCGTCAATCTTTGCGTGATCCGGCTGTATCTGTCGGGCCATCACCGTGAGCGCAGGATCGGGGTATTCGGCGGCCTCGTGTTTCCGTTGATCGGCGCGGTGTCCGATATCTGGCTACTCGTGAGCCTCGAGAAGACGGCGCTCGTGCTCGGCGTCGCATGGTTCGTGCTCGGGCTCGTGTATCTGTGCTGGATGACGCGGCTGTTTCGCCAGGCACCGCCGGAAGTGGCGATTTGAACGACGAGCGGGCGGCGGGTGTTCGTATGCGAAACACGCGCGGCGCATCGGCCGACAGGCGGGTCATTTTGCCGAATCGGATGATGACGGAAAGTGCGCGCGTTGCTCCGCCCATTTCAGCATGGCATCCAGTGCGGGGCACAACGCCTGCCCCCAATCCGTGAGCCGGTACTCGACCTTCGGCGGCACCTGCGGATAGAGCTTGCGCGAAACGATTCCGTCGGCTTCCAGCTGCCTCAGTTGCTGCGCCAGCATCTTCTGGGAAATGCCCGGGATCAATCGTTCGAAATCGGAATATCGCTGCACTTTTCCGTCGAAGAGATGGAAAAGAATGATCAATTTCCAGCGCCCTTCAAGCAGCTGAATCACGTGTTCTACTCCGAGCGCAGCCGTCGCTGGCGTGTATTCCTTTCCCATGGCTCAGTCACTTACTTTTTAGTGCGTTCTTGTGGAATGGTGAGTCTATGACGAGAATGTCCGTCATGAAAGCCCACCGCGAGAATGCAGACATGACCCTGTTACTGCCGGATCCCGTCCCCGCCTATTTCGAATTCAGCAACGGCTCGCCGATGCGTCGGGCCGCGCACTGCTTCACGCCGGACGCGGTTGTCGTCGACGAGGACCGGACGTACCGGGGGCACCACGCGATCGAGTCGTGGAAGCGCGAGTCGCGCGAGAAATTCGAGTTCGCGGTCGAGCCTGCCGACGTCTCCCGGGATGGCGATCGCGTGACGGTCAGGGCAAGGGTGGTCGGGAACTTCCCTGGAAGCCCGGTGCTGCTCGATCACGTATTCGATCTGGCAGGCCACAAGATCACGTCGCTGGAGATTCATTGATGTCCATGACGCTGGAATTGCAGGGTAAGCGCGTCCTGGTGACAGGCGGGACGATGGGCGTCGGAAAGGCCGTCGTCGGCCTGTTCCGCGAACTCGGCGCGAAGGTAATCACCACGGCGCGCACGCCGCCGGCCGGTACGCCGGCCGACATCTTCGTCGCGGCGGACCTGGCGACCATCGAAGGCTGCGAAGCAGTGGCCGAGGCCGTGATGGCCAACTTTGGCGGCGTCGACGTGATCGTCCACGTCGTGGGCGGTTCAAGATCGCCTGCCGGCGGTTTCGCTGCATTGGGCGACGACGCGTGGCAGAACGAACTGAACCTCAATCTCCTGCCCGCGGTTCGACTGGATCGCGCATTGTTGCCGGGCATGCTGGCACAACGCTCAGGGGTTGTCATTCACGTCACGTCGATCCAGCGTGCGCTTCCGTTGCCGGAATCGACCACCGCCTACGCGGCAGCGAAAGCCGCGCTTTCGACCTACAGCAAGAGCCTGTCGAAGGAAGTCTCGCCCATGGGCGTTCGCGTGGTCCGTGTTGCTCCCGGGTGGATCGAAACCGAAGCGGCTGTCGCTTTCGCGGAGCGGCTCGCCGCGCAGGCCGGAACCGACTATGAGGGCGGCAAGCAGATCATCATGGATTCGCTTGGCGGCATTCCGCTCGGGCGGCCGGCGACGCCCGGCGAAGTGGCGGATCTGATCGCCTTCCTGGCGTCCCCGCGCGCGGCGGCGATCACGGGAACCGAGTATGTGATCGACGGCGGCACGATTCCGACTGCGTGAGCACACGAATGGCCATCGACAACCACGGATGACAAACGAATGAACGACAAGCGCCCCGTCGCGCGATGCGCGTGGGCCGACGGCGACCCGCTGATGCAGGCGTATCACGACCACGAATGGGGCGTCCCGGTTCGCGACTCGCGGCTCCTGTGGGAAATGCTGATGCTCGAAGGATTTCAAGCCGGGCTGGCCTGGATCATTGTGCTGCGCAAGCGCGAGGCATTCCGCCATGCATTTGCGGGCTTCGATCCGGCGACGGTCGCCGGCTACGGTGAGCGCGACATTCTGCGATTGATGGCCGATCCTGGAATCATCCGTTCCCGAGCAAAGATCGAGGCGACGATTGGTGGCGCGCGGATCTATTGCGACATGGAAGGCCGCGGCGAGCGATTCAGCGACTTCTGTTGGTCGTTCACCGATGGCAAGAGCGTGCAGGGCGATGGGGAAAGCTGGATATCGAGTTCGCCCCTTTCCGAGCGAATCTCGAAAGACCTGAAGAAAAAGGGGTTCAAGTTCGTCGGTCCGACTATCGTGTACGCGTGGATGCAAGCCGTCGGCATCGTCAACGATCATTCGGCGGCCTGCTACCGACGGGCGGCAGTCAGCCGCAAATGAGACAGGTGATGAGCGGCCCGGGCGGAACGCGCTGACCTGAATGACGTCACCCGCCATGGCGGCCGGTAGATCCGGCTTGAGCGCCAACCGCCAACTGGATCGCATTCAATCGTCGGATTCGATGTCGTCATTTGAAATTCGCCGGTGAGCGTTTCTATTTTGTTTTTAATGGTTGAAATAATAAACAAAAATATAAATTCACCAATGAAATGGAAATTGAGTGCATGCGCAGTGGGCGGATTCAATCAGTAATATCAATCATCATGAGAAATCGAGCGGTGGGCGTATGATGCATGCTCACGATCGCCCCGAATTCAAATAGTCGGCACACGGCTGCCCCCACGATCCTGCAGCCGGTAATAATCAAAAAAAGTCGTTTTGTAATGGGCGACCGGAAAATAACAAAGCATTCCAAAGCGCATCCACCTTGGCATGTTGCCTGCATCGGGAGTGATGTCCGGTCGCCCGTGAGGTTGTTCGTGAATATTCAAAGGAGACCGTCGCTCCCGTGACAAAGAAGGGGATGCCCTTTCAATTGTCGACGGGGATCCATATTGAAACTCACCGCACGTGAGACAGTCGTGTTGGGCTTGATTTCGCGAGGCCTCACCGACCGTGAAATCGCGGCCGAACTGTCCGTTTCCCTCTATACCGCGCGCAAGCATCGCGAAAACCTCCTCGATAAGTTCGGCGTCAGGAAATCGGCGGAGCTGACCATGCGCTATTTCGCCCTTTTTCCTGACGTGCTCAAAAAAACGGTATCGAGGGTCGTCCTGACCCGTTCTCGTCGCGCGAACGCGAGATCCTGAACCTGCTTGCCGCGGGCATGAGCGACAAGCAGGTCGCTCGCGCGCTCGGCATCAGCGACCAGACCGCGCGCAAGCATCGCGCGCATCTTCTCGGCAAGACCGCGTCGCCCAACATCTGCGCGCTCCTCCATACGGCCGTGCTTTCCGGCTGGCTCACCGCTCCGTCTCCCGTCACCGCGCCCGGCTCGCCGTAGCGAGACGCATACCGCATTTGCCGTATGGAACCGACAGGACCCGACTCGCAGAATCGATCTGCCGATTCGTCCGATGTTTGCACCGGGCCATGCGTACCGGGCCGATGGATGCGTCGACGGCCGGCATGTCGACGGCGCACGCGACGCAGGGCCTGCGAGTCGTGCTCCGACTGATTCCTCTTCATTAAGGATTCGAAAATGACTCATGTACACCATGCATTGCCGGGGGTTCCGCACGCGGTCTCGGGATATGTTCCGGCTTACGCGACGACGGTTGCGCAAGGGGAGTTCGCGCCGCAGGGCATCGGCGGCGCGGTCATCGGCACGGCCGCGCCGGTGCTCGGCGAGTTGCTCGGCCGGCTCGGCGGGCTGCTGCCGTTCTCGGCTCAACCGCAAGCGGCGTTCGCCCCGCAGGGCGTGTTCGGCGACATCCTGAAATCGGTCGCGCCGACGGTCGGCACCGTCGCGGGGCAATTGGGCGGGCTGCTGCCGTTCTCGGTCCAGCCGCAAGCAGCGTTCGCCCCGCAAGGCGTGTTCGGCGACATCCTGAAGTCGGTCGCGCCGACGGTCGGCACGGTCGCGGGGCAACTGGGCGGGCTGCTGCCGTTCTCGGCGCAGCCGCAGGCGGCGTTCGCGCCGCAGGGCATCGGCGGTGCCGTGATCGGCACGGCCGCGCCGGTGCTCGGCGAGCTGCTCGGTCGGCTCGGCGGGCTGCTGCCGTTCGCCGCGCAACCGCAAGCAGCGTTCGCCCCGCAGGGCGTGTTCGGCGACATCCTGAAGTCGGTCGCGCCGACGGTCGGTACGGTCGCGGGGCAACTGGGCGGACTGTTGCCGTTCTCGGCGCAGCCTCAAGCAGCGTTCGCGCCGCAGGGCATCGGCGGTGCCGTGATCGGCACGGCCGCCCCGGTACTCGGTGAGCTGCTCGGCCGGCTCGGCGGGCTGCTGCCGTTCGCCGCGCAACCGCAAGCAGCGTTCGCCCCGCAGGGCGTGTTCGGCGACCTCCTGAAGTCTGTTGCACCGACGGTCGGCACGGTCGCCGGCCAACTGGGCGGGCTGCTGCCGTTCTCGGCGCAACCGCAAGCAGCGTTCGCCCCGCAAGGCGTGTTCGGCGACCTCCTGAAGTCGGTCGCACCGACGGTCGGCACGGTCGCCGGCCAACTGGGCGGGCTGCTGCCGTTCTCGGCGCAGCCTCAAGCGGCGTTCGCCCCGCAAGGCATCGGCGGCGCGGTGATCGGTACGGCCGCGCCGGTACTCGGCGAGCTGCTCGGCCGGCTCGGCGGGCTGCTGCCGTTCGCCGCGATCCCCGCCCAGCCGGCATACCACTGACCTGTCGCGACTGTAGACCTGCGCCACCCGCGGCCGCCGCGGTGGCGCACCCGACGGACGCGCGTCGCGCAACGCCCCGATCGTTTCGGGCGGCGCGTCCGTCGCTTGCGACCGACTGACCCACGGCGTGCCTCGAGTGTCGCGCCACGAAGGAGATTGCGATGGACAAGGACAAGAAGCCCGCCGCCGCGAAGGCGGCAGCCGTGCCGGCGGACGGTGCCGCCGCACCGGATGCGATGCCGCCCGATGAAGCAGTTCATGTGACGAGCGGCAAGCGCCAGTATCTGATTGCGCCCCGGCGCGGCGTGCTCGCTCGCCAGGCCGCGGTGACGCCGATGTCGGCACACGACCTCGACAATGCGGTCGGCCGGCTGCCCGGCGTCGAAGTCGTGCGCGTGATCAACAGCCACAAGAACGCGCAGATGATGTCCGCTCGGCCCGACGAGGCGACCGACACGTACGTCGTCAAGATGGATCCCGCACACGCGCAGTTGCTGCAGGCGACGGCGCCGCCGGAAATGATCGTCGAGGAGGACCATCCGCTCGGCTACGGGAAAAAGCCGCAACAGGAGTCCGGCGCGGAGCTTCGTCCGCAGGCGGCGATTGCGTCGACCATCCTGCGCCCGGTGACGGTCCGCGTGCTCGGTGCGGACGATCAACCGCAGCCCGGCGTTCCGGTGACGCTCACGGGCGACGGCTTCCCGGTGAGCGGCACGACCGACGCGCGAGGCGAAACGACGCTGGCCGTCGCGCAGATGGCGCCCGGTCCGCTTCAGTCGCTGGCGGTGCGGCCGGCGCACACGTACTGGAACGTCTACCTGTCGGCGCCGGTGCTGTCGAGCGAGCAGGCGAATGTGGTGCGGCTCACGCCGTTGTCCCAGCCGAACCCGAACGTGCCGCCGCGTGCTCCGCTCGGGTGGGGGCAGCGCCTGATGGGCCTCGACGAGCTTCCCGCCACGGCGACGGGGCGCGGCGTCCGCGTCGCGATCGTGGATTCGGGGGCGGACGCGTCCCATCCGCTGTTGAACCATATCGTGCGCGGCGCCGATCTGACCAACGATCAGAACCCGGATACGTGGAAGGACGACGTGATCGGCCACGGATCGCATTGTGCGGGCGTGATCGCCGCGCGCATCAGTCCGCAGGCGGCCGACGCGCAGATGGCGATGCGCGGCTTCGCGCCCGACGCGGAGGTTCATGTGCTGAAGATCTTTCCCGGCGGCCAGTTCAGCACGCTGATCCAGGCGCTCGACTATTGCATCGATCACGACATCGACGTCGTGAACCTGAGCCTCGGCGCACCGCAGGCGTCGCTCGCCGTCGAGCAGAAACTGATGGAGGCCGTGCAGTCCGGCGTCGCATGTATCGTCGCGGCCGGCAATTCGGGCGGACCTGTCCAGTACCCGGCATCGTCGCCGTACGTGCTCGCGGTGTCGGCGCTGGGACTGCATCGCGAGTTGCCCGTCAACACGTGGGAGCAAACGCAAATCGTCGCGCAGGCTGCGACGGCTGACGGCCTGTTCTCGCCGACGTTCTCGTGCCACGGCCCGCAGATCGGCGTGTGCGGACCGGGAGTCGGTGTCGTATCGACGGTGCCGGGCGGGGCGTTCAACGCCGAATCCGGCACGTCGATGGCGGCGCCGCACATCACGGGGCTCGCGGCGCTGCTGGTGAGCGATCCGCAGATCGCCGGCCATCTCGGGCCGCGCAGGCCGGAACGCGTCGCCGCGCTGTTTCAGCTAATCCGGATGATCTGCACGCCGATCGTTCAGTACGACGTCACGAATCGCTTCGGCGCAGGCCTGCCGCGCTTCCAGAATCTTCGGCAGCTGTTGCAGAAGGCGGCCCGCTGACGGCATGCGAGCCGCGCCGGCCGCCGGCTGCTGACGTCCGGCCGACTTCGTCGGCCGGCGCAAGTCGTCACACATACAAGGAGAAACGCATCATGTCGACCCTGTTGCGCATCACCCGGGCTGCCTGCGTCGCCAGCCTGATTCTGAGCGGAACCGGCGCGCACGCGCAGGACTGGACGCTGGCGCTGTCCTGGAAGTTCGGCACGTGCGTCGGCGGCGAGGGCGCCCCGACGTGCACGACGGGCCAGCCGCCTGCGGTGCGCCAGGCCGCGGACGGCGCGCCGATCCGGATCACCGCGATCGGCTTGTACACGCCGCGGCGCGATTGCGACACGACGCCGGTGCCGGCCGGCACGTTGTCCGACGAGGCCGCGCCGTATATCGCGGCCGCGAGCGCCGACGCGTTCCAGCAGCACTGGAATCGCTACGGAAGCTGCACGGGATACGCGCCCGCCGGTTACGCCGCCGAGCTCGCGGCGATGGCGCGCGCGGTCGGCCTCACGAATCTGGGCCGCTACCTGGCGGAGCATGACAACAAGGTGGTGCGGCTCGACGAGTTGAAGAACGCGCAACTGCATGACTTCTTCCTCGGCGCGGACAAGTCCGTGCAGTTCCTGTGCACGCCCGACGGACGGCTCGCGGAAGTGCGCTACCGGCTGCGCGACTGGTCCGACGTGTTCGTCTATCGCGACAAGGGCGGCATGCTCGTCGCGGCGCAGGGCGGCAATTGCGGCGACGAAGTGCGGCTGTAGCGCACGTCGCCAATCGTCACCGTGGAGAATCGCCATGCGAACGCGTCGTGCGTGGTTCCGGACAGCGATGGACGCACCGCCCGAAGCGGACGGGGCGAACGCGGCGCCGTCGAGGCGCGATCTGGTCGGGCAGTTGCTGATCGAATGCAATGCGATGGCGCGCTACGCGCTGCAGCACGGGATTGCCGTCGCCCCGGACCTGATCGCGCAATTGTCGATGCTGATGGCCGCGGTATCGCATACGGCGGCCGACACCGCGGGGGCCGATGCGTCGTCCGTGCACGGCGCATCGTATGCGCTTGCCGCGATTCATCGCCGGCTCGCGGTTGCGATCGCGCCGGCGACGCCGCTGGCCGTCACGCTGCTCGACCGCGAACTGCGCGTCCGGTCGCGCTTCGCGTGGCTCGGGCCCGTGCCGTTGATTCGCGCGCTGACGCTTTCCGCCGCGACGTTCCTGGTCGCCGTGATCGCGACGTCGCTGTCGCCGGAGGTGTCGGTCGCGAACATCGACCAGGGGTTTCTCGATTCGCACGGCACGCAGCTGCTGTGGAATGCGCTGTTCCTGCTGTGCTGCGCGGGGCTCGGCGCGTCGTTCGCCACGCTGTTCCAGGCGCACCGCTATGTCGCGAATTCGACCTACGACCCGAAGTACGACGCGTCGTACGGCGCGCGGCTGATTCTCGGCGTGATCGCCGGCCTGATCCTGGTCGAGCTGCTGCCGCCCCATCTGTACGACGGCGACAGCATGCGCAGCTTCGGCAAGCCGGCGCTCGCGATGCTCGGCGGGTTTTCGGCGACGGCCGTGCATCGGCTGCTGCATCGGCTCGTGGAGACGCTCGAGACGCTCGTGCGCGGCGATACCGCGGCCGCCGCGCAAGCCACGTTCGAAGCGCATCGCGCCCATGCGGCGACCGAGCGCGTGCAATGGCAAAGCGAACTCGCAGCGGATCTGCTGCGGCTTCAGCAATCGCTTGAAACGGGGATGCCGGCCGATGCGGTCAAGCAGCGGCTCGCCGAATTCACGCGCGCGATGCTGTCGGCGGACGTGCCGCAGGCGGGGCGTCGCGACGGCGCAAGCGCAATCGGGGAATGATCATGCTCTTTCTTTACAACTGGCCGTCTTGGCTGATGGGCGTGTTCATCGTGATCGCGACCGCGTTGGCCGCATTGGGCGGCTATGCGCTGTTCCGGCGCATTCTGCCCGTCGACCTGCTGCCCGAGCAGCGCGCGATGGCGATCACGATGGTGTCGGTCATCACGACGATCAACTCGTTGCTCATCGCGTTTTCGGCGATCAGCGTGTGGGACGCATACAACGGCGCGGAGCACACTGTCGAGGCGGAAGCGACCGCGGCCGGCGAACTGTCGCGCGATCTCGCCGCGTTCGGCGACCCGGTCGCGGATGCGGCACGCGGCGCGCTGCGTGCCTATCTCGACGGCGTCGTCCGTGACGAGTGGCCGACGATGCAGCAGCACGCGAGTGCCGATGCACAGACGGCGGTCCGCTTCGATCGCCTGTTCGACCTCGCGAACCGGATCGAGCCGCGCAGCGAGCGGCAGCGCGTGCTGCTCGGCGAGGTGCTCGCGCGAGCGAACGAAATGGCGAAGCATCGCGAACAGCGCCTGCTGACGCTCGAGGCCGCGATGCCGGTCACGCTGTGGGGCGTGGTGGTGCTGACCAGCGTCGTGTCGTTTCTACTGCTCTACATCCTGCCGGGCACGCGTTTCAACATCGCACTCGTGACGAGCTGGGCGCTCACGCTCGGCCTCGCGTTCTTCTTCGTGCTTGCCGTCGACCGTCCGTTCGCGGGCGAAGTCAGCGTCAAGCCCGAGCCGCTGCGCGCGATCGTCGCCGCGATGGACGCGCAATCGCGACGTCGCGGCTCGGCCGCCCCGACCGTTTCCCCACCGCCGGGCCAGCGCACCACGCGCGTGCCTGAACAGATGCCGCAAGGAGACCACGATGACACTCGATGAATTCCGGGCCGCCGCCGCCGTATCCGCCGCGCTCGCGCAACGCTGGCATCCGGCGCTGGCCGCCGCGATGGCCGAGTTCGATATTTCGACGCCTGCGCGCGTTGCGGCGTTCGTCGCGCAAACCGGCCACGAGACGCTTGGCTTCACGCTCACGCGCGAACTGTGGGGGCCGACAGCCGCGCAGCGCGCGTACGAGCCGCCGTCGCGCAAGGCGAGCGGGCTCGGCAACGTTCAGCCGGGCGACGGCCGGCGCTTTCTCGGACGCGGGCTCATTCAGATCACCGGGCGTGCGAACTATCGCGAATGCGGCAACGCGCTGGGCGTCGATCTCGAACGCGAGCCGGAACGCCTCGAGCGCGAGCCGCTGGCCGCACGTTCGGCGGCCTGGTGGTGGGCGCGGCACGGCTGCAACGCGATCGCCGACTCCGGCGATTTCGCGTTGCTGACGAGACGCATCAACGGCGGTGTCAACGGACTCGAGGACCGGATGCGCCGATGGGCGATCGCGAAGCAGGCGATATGTCTGTGAGCGTGCGGTATGCAGCGAAGACGGACCAACCAACACCAACCAACGGAGGGAAGCATCATGAACACGCGAATCTGGGGTGAATGCGTCGCGATGCGGGGTGCGTTGATCGCGGCGGCGATCGCGTTCGGCGCCGTGCCAGGGTACGCAACGGCGGAAATCGAATGCCAGCCTGTCGCCGTGAAAGAGGGGAACGCGTTGAATTCGACGTGGGGGAAACAACTGCATCATCTTCAAAGCACCGGCGATGTCGACAATACCGTCAACTCGCTGTGCAGCCCCGACTGGGCTCATGCGGACGATTACTGGCTCTATGGCAACTATTACCCGCTCCATCGCGGGCATAGCAAGCAGGGCGACGGCGCGCGTCTGTACGTCCAGTCGAGACCGAATCAACCCGAGCTGAGCCGATACCTTTGCAAGGACATCGGCGCGAACGGCGCGACACCGTATCAGAAGGCGAAGCCGGTCGGCGTATTCGCATACGAAACCTTCCGGCCGAAGGCGTCGAACGCAACCGACATCGCGAAGCAGGTCGAATTGCATGTGCTGTGCGTGGACAGGAACGCGCGAGGACAGGGGCTGGGAATCCAGATACTCAACGAGGCCGTGCGGCACATGACCGAGGGCGTCAGTGACGACAAGCGGGTTCGCATGCAGCTGACCTCGCACGCGAAGGCACACGACTTCTACGACCGGCTCGACTTGACGTGCCGTGACGAAGGAGAGGGCGGTGCGACCGCGCATGTCTATGAGCGCACGCTGGCGCACGGCGAGCGTATCGAAAGGCGTCGTCCGATCTATTTCATGGACCTGCATGACAACGGGCAATGCAAACGGGTGACGTTCGGCTGCGGGCATCGAGACAACTATGACGATCTGCGAAAACGGGCGTTCGACTCGGAGGAGAGTTACGACCGGGGGGCCGAGCACGGACACGACAACGGGGCAATTTTCATCGGCGACTGGGCGGGCGACTACGGGTGCGACGCCGAAGCGCGGCCGATCGGCTACGACGACGTGATCCGGAAGCTGGACGGGCGCACCCAATGACCTGCGGCAGGTTGCGCGACCCCGGCCGCACGTGGCGGCCGCGGCCGGCGAAACTTGATCGGGAAAAGCACCAGAAGCTTGCGGATTTTCTTCCGGTTATAGTGGAATCGCTGAAGGTAGACGCGGCGCTGATTGCCGATACCGTTCAGGTAACGACCGTAGACGGGTGCTGTATGAAAAACATAATCGACAAGTCCGCCGGACCGATCTGGGGCGTGGCAGCAGGATTGCTTCTTGCTGGTGCGGGATTGAGTCTGGGTATTTTCCCGGCGGCGCTGCGCAGCTCGGGCAGCGCAAACGACTTCATGGCGTCCGGCGTCGCGATGCTGGGCATCTTCCTCGTCGTCTATTCCACGCACGAACTGCGAAGAAAGCGCGCGCACTGAGCGTTCGCGCACCGCCGATCGCGACACCCGACTCGAGCCGGTCGCCGGCTCCGGGCGGGCGCTACGCGTTGCGGATTTCGTGGTTGTAGACGAGTTCGACGATTCGCTTCGTCGGAAGACTCGCGCGCAGACGGTCGACGCTGTCGATCGGAAACCACTTGCATTTCTCGATCTCGTTGCTCGCTTGCGGCGTCTGGTCCGGCCCGACTTCCGCGAAGAACACGTGATGGATCTTCGCGAGTCCGGTGAACTGCATCGAGTACACCAGATCCTGGCCGGTCATGCCGGTTTCCTCGCCCAATTCGCGATGCGCGGCTTCCAGCGGGGTTTCCCCGCGCTTGATCGTGCCGCCGGGAAGGGCCCAGCGCGACGCCGCGCGCGTGACGAGCAACACGCGCGCATCGCGATAGCAGACGACGGTCGCGCGTTCCTTGATCGGAACGGCAGTCGTTTCGGGGGTTTGGTCGGGCGCGAGGGTTTGGGGCATGCGGTGATTCTAACCAGCTGAAATCGATCGGCCAAGGCGCCCTGACCGGGTTTGACGATTGATTGCCGCCGATGCGCGGCCGGCACGCTGCGTGCCGGCCGAAAGCGCAAGGCCGGTGGCAGGGCGGTGCGCCGGACCGCCGATGCCGTTTGGCGCGACGACCGACGCGGCCCGTCACGCGCGCCCCGTGGTCATGCGGTTCGCACCGCGATTGCCGTTACTTTCTTTCCGGCAGGAACCAGTTCATCACGAGCGCGCAGATGCCGCCCGTCGCCACGCCCGATTCCAGCACGTTCTTCAGCGCATGCGGCAGGCTGTTCAGGATGTCCGGCACCTGCGACACGCCGAGACCGAGCGCGAGCGACACCGCGATGATCAGCAGCGCGCGGCGGTCGAGGTGAACGCCCGCGAGGATGTTGATGCCCGACGCGGCCACGGCGCCGAACATCACCATCGCCGCGCCGCCGAGCACGGGCTCCGGCACGGCCTGCAACACGCCGGCGACGACCGGGAACAGGCCCAGCACGACGAGCATCGCCGCGATCCAGATGCCGACGTGACGGCTCGCGACGCCGGTGATCTGGATCACGCCGTTGTTCTGCGCGAATACCGAGCTCGGGAACGTATTGAACACGCCGGCCAGCAGCGAGTTCGCGCCGTTGACGAGCACGCCGCCCTTGATCCGCTGCATCCACACCGGCCCTTCGACCGGCTCGTTCGAGATCTTGCTGGTGGCCGTCACGTCGCCGATCGCCTCGAGCGACGTGACGAGGTAGATGATCAGCATCGGCACGAACAGCGCCCACGAGAAGCCGATGCCGAAATGCAGCGGCGTCGGCACCTGGAACAGCGCGGCCTGGTGCATGCCGGTGAAGTCGAGGCGGCCGAGGAACGCGGCCGCGAGGTAGCCGATCGCGAGCGCGATGACGAGCGCGGTGCTGCGCACCCAGACGACCGGCACGCGGTTCAGCAGGATGATCGTGCCGAGCACGAGGCCCGACAGCGTCAGGTTCTCGGCGCTTGCAAAGGTGCCCTTGGCCATCGCGCCGTAGCCGCCGCCCATGCTGATCAGGCCGACCTTGATCAGCGTGAGGCCGATCAGCAGCACGACGATGCCGGTGACGAGCGGCGTGATCAGGCGCTTCACGAACGGCAGGATGCGCGACACGCCCATCTCGATGAACGACCCGGCGATCACGACGCCGAAGATCGCGGCCATCACGGTCTCGACCGGCGTGCCCTGCTTGACCATCAGGCTGCCGCCGGCGATCAGCGGGCCGACGAAGTTGAAGCTGGTGCCCTGGACGATCAGCAGGCCGGCGCCGAGCGGGCCGAAGCGTTTGCACTGGACGAAGGTCGCGATGCCGGAAATCACCAGCGACATCGACACGATCAGGGTCGTATCGCGGCTGGACACGCCGAGCGCCTGGCAGATCAGCAGGCCGGGCGTGACGATCGGCACGATGATCGCCAGCAGGTGCTGCAGCGCGGCGACGAAGGCGACCATCGGCGCCGGCCGGTCGTTCGGGCCGTAGACGAGGTCGCGGGCCGCGTCTGCGGCGTCGGCGCCGTGGGAGGCGGATGGGGCGGAGGAGGCGGGTTGCATGGCGAGCGGGCGGGCAAGGTGGAAAGTGCGGCATTTTAGCCGAAGGGGCTGGCGGCGCCGCCCGGCCGGGCCGCGGTAGTGGGGCGTCGGCGGTGCGTTGCCGGCCGCGCGGCTGGCCGGCAAGCACGCCCGTAAACCGACGTCAGCCGGCCGCGCGGGCTCCGTTGCCGCGCGCCGTCGTGCGTGGCGGACGGGAATCCGGATACGCGCGCTGGCACACGGCGATGACCGTGTCGCGCAGACGGCGATGGGCGGGGTCGCCGTGCAGGCGCGGATGCCACAGCGCCGACACGAGGATCGCCGGCAGGCGGACCGGGACCTCGAAGCTGCGCAGCCCGAGCGCTTCGATGAGCCCGGGCGAGCACGCGTTGCCGAGGCTCGAGCGCGGCACCAGCGCGATCAGGTCGGTGCTGGCCGCGACACGCATCGCGTCGGGGTAGCCCGGCACGACGACGTGCACCGCAGGGTCCGGGCCGTCATGGCCGGTCGAGTCGTCGGCCGGCCCGCCGAAATCGCCGAGCTGGGCCGCCATCACGTGGCGGCAGGCGGCATAGCGCGCGGCCGTGATCCGGGCCGACGCGAACAACGGATGCCCGGCGCGCGCCACCGCGACGTGCCAGTCGTGAAAGAGCATGCGCGTATGCAGCTCGGGCGCGTCGTCGCCGCGCTTGCCGATCTCGAGGTCGACGGTGCCGTCGCGCAGCGCCTGCGGATCGCGGTCGAGCTTCGGGACGAAGCGGATCCGTACGTGCGGCGCGACGTCGGCCAGTGCGGCGACGACCGGGCCGGCCAGCATTTCCATGAACGATGCGGCCGCGCGAACGGTGAACGTAGCCGTGAGCGTTGCAAGATCGACGTCGGCCGTCGCCGGCCGGAGCACGGCGCGCGCGGCGCGCGCGACCGCATGGACGCGGTCGCGCAGCGCGGCGGCATGAGGCGTCGGCACGAGCTTGCGCCCGGCGCGCACGAGCAATTGATCGCCGGTGGCGAGGCGCAGCCGCGTGAGCGTGCGGCTCATCGCGGACGTGCTCAGGCCCAGCCGGCGTGCGGCGCCGGTCACGCTGCTCTCCGACAGCAGCACGTCGAGCGCGGTGACGAGGTTCAGGTCGATGTCTTCCATGCGGACAGGATACGCGACTGGGAGGTTTGACATGGCGCTCGATGCAATGATGGGTTGCATCCGGTGCGTCTGGCGCCTGGTGTGGTGCGCGCCTATAGTGGGCGCATGACGAAACACGGCAAAGGCGAAAAACCATGCAATCGACTGAATCGAATCGACGAAATACCTCCGCGATCCTCCTGGTCGCGGCGTCGCGCGGCCTCGGACTGGCAATGGCGGAGGCATTCCTGAACAAGGGCTGGAACGTGACGGGTACCGTGCGCGAAGGATCGGGGCGCACGAAGCTGCACGATCTGGCCGACCGGTTCGACGGCCGGCTCGAGATCGGCACGCTCGACATCTGCGAGCCCGCGCAACTGGCCGCGCTGCGCGAGCGCCTGTCGGGCCGGCGTTTCGACATGCTGTTCGTGAATGCGGGCACGACCAACGATCCGAATGAAACGATCGGCGAAGTGACGACCGACGAATTCGTGCGCGTGATGATCACGAATGCACTGGCGCCGATGCGCGCGATCGAGACGCTGCAGGATCTCGTGACCGACGACGGGCTGATCGGCGCGATGTCGTCGGGGCAGGGCAGCGTGACCAACAACGTCAGCGGGATGCGCGAGGTGTATCGCGGCAGCAAGGCCGCGCTGAACCAGTTCATGCGCAGCTTCGCGGTGCGTCAGGCCGACACGCGTCGCGCGCTGGCGCTGATGGCGCCCGGCTGGGTCCGCACCGAACTCGGCGGGCCCGATGCGCGCCTGACCATCGACGAAAGCGTGCCGAGCCTCGTCGACGTGCTGCTCGCGAAGCGGGCGCGCCCCGGGCTCGAATACCTCGACTATCTGGGGCGGACGGTGCCGTGGTAGCCGGGGCGGCGGCGCAACCGCGTAGCGGCCGGCCAGGTTCCGGCTCGCCGTGAACGTGTGGCGCGTTCGGCCTGCTGGTCACAGCCCGGTCGCGGCGCAGCGCAGGCCGTGCCGATTCAATACAATGCGACGACGCGTCATCGATACGGTGCCGCCTCATCGCGTTTGAATCCATCCGGTTCATGGCGGATGGGGGGCGCTCCCGTCGTGACGGGCTTGTATCGAACAAGGAGCGCAGCATGAACGAACCCTATCTGCAAGTCATCGCGCATTTCTTCGCGAAACCCGGCAACGGCGACCGCGTGGTCGAACTGCTGGCCGAACTCGCGCCGGCCACGCGCACCGAGCCGAAAAACCTCGACTACGCGTACTTCCGGTCGCCGGAGAATCCCGACCACATCGTGATCCTCGAGCGTTACAGCGAGGCCGACGGCCTCGACGTGCATCGGGAAACGCCGCATTTCCAGCGGATCGGTGTCGGCGCGATCATGCCGTTGCTCGAGCGTCGCGACGTGATCCGCTACATGGTGCAGCCGGACACCGGCACGGCGACGCCCCCGGGAGGCACCCGATGAACCCGTTTCAATTCCGCACCGTTCCGACGCAGATCGTCGAATTCGGCGCCGCGCGCCGGCTCGGCGCGCTGTTGCGCGAACGCTTTCCGGCGCTCGCGCGGCTGTGCGTCGTCACCGATGCGTTCCTGCATCGCAGCGGCGTGCTCGCGCCCGCGCTGGAGAGCCTCGCCGCGCACGGCTGGCAGGTCACCGTGATCGACGACGTGATCGCCGATCCGCCCGAGCACGTGGTGCTCGAAGCAACCGCGCGAGCCGTCGCGGCCGATGCCGAGCTCGTGCTCGGTCTCGGCGGCGGCTCGTCGATGGACGTCGCGAAGCTGATCGCGGTGCTCGCGCCGGGGCAGCAGGCGCTCGCCGACATGTACGGCGTCGACAAGGTCGCGAGCGCGCGGCTGCCGCTCGTGCAGATGCCGACCACGGCCGGCACCGGCTCCGAGGTCACGGCCGTGTCGATCGTCACGGTCGGCGAGGCGCGCAAGATGGGCGTCGTATCGCCGCACCTGTTCGCGGACGTCGCGATCCTCGACGCGGAACTCACGCTCGGCCTGCCGCGCGCCGCGACGGCCGCCACCGGCATCGACGCGATGGTGCATGCGATCGAGGCGTACACGTCCGCGCGGCTGAAGAATCCGGTATCCGACATGCTGGCGACGCACGCGCTGACGCTGCTGTCGCGCAACCTGCTGGCCGCATGCGACGACGGGCAGAACCGGCACGCGCGCGAAGCGATGCTGGTCGGCGCGATGTTCGCGGGGCAGGCGTTCGCGAATGCGCCGGTCGCGGCCGTGCACGCGCTGGCTTATCCGGTCGGCGGGATCTTCCACGTGCCGCACGGGTTGTCGAATGCGTTGGTGCTGCCGCACGTGCTGCGTTTCAATGCGCCGGCGGCCGCGCCGCTGTATGCGGAACTGGCGGCCATCGTCGCGCCGTCGGCGGCGGGCAGCGACGAAGCGAAAACGCACGCGCTGATCGCCGAGATCGACCGGCTGATCGTCGCGACGGGGATTCCGCGCACGCTGCGCGAGGTCGGTATCGGCGAGGACGACTTGCCGAGGATGGCGTCGGACGCGATGTTGCAGACGCGTCTGCTCGTGAACAATCCGCGCGAGGTGACCGAGGCCGACGCGCTGGAGATTTACCGGCAGGCGTGGTGACGCGGCGGGCGCGATGCCGCCCGCCGGCCGGGTTCCGTTATTTCAAGTCGCGATCCTTGCAGGTCGGCTCGAATTCGCCGTCGAAGTACTGATACAGGTGTACGAGCAACGTGTTGGCGCCGACCTTGCGCCCGAGATAGTGCGTGCCTTCCACCGACGTGCAGGTTGAGAACGCGAGTTGCAAGCCGCCGTCGAGCACGGCTTCCGGGTGTGCGCCCTGGCGCAGGAAATGCGCGGTGCCGACGACGCCGAAGCCGCGCGTGTCCGTCGGCACCGACTTCGGCAGCGACAGCGCGTACGCGGCGATCGTGCGGTCGTCGTGCAGGCTGTCGAGAATCTGGTTGCCGGGCTTGCCGGCGCGGCCAGTGACTGTCGCGCAGCAGCGCGCGACGCCTTTGTCGTCGTCGGGCAGCACTTGCAGCGACGTGCCTGCCGCGAGATGCGTATTCGGCGTGTAGTAGACGCCGTCGGCGACCACGCCAACCTGCTGCGCATGCGCGGCAATGGAGACGGCGAGCGCCGGGGCGATCAGGATAGAGCGAAGCGGTCGGATGGGCATGATGGCGGCGATGATACACGCGGCGCGCAAGCGCCGCGCGGGTCGGGCACGGATCGCGATCAGGCCCGCGACGCGTCGGCGCCGGCCGCGACCACGTACGCCGACGCCTGCTTCGTGCCGTCCGGCTTCGTCTGCAGGTACACGCCCTGGATTTCCGGCTCGAAGCCCGGCAGCGCGTTGATCCCGGCTTCGAGCGCGCGGAAGTAGTCGAGCGCCGGGCCACCCCACGCTTCACCGGGCACCACGCAGAAGATGCCGGGCGGATAGGGCAGCGCGCCTTCGGTCGCGATCCGGCCTTCGATGCGCTCGAGCGGGACGAGTTCGACGTTGTTGCGGATCAGCTCGGTATTCGCGGCCTGCGGCAGCATCGCCTGCTTCGGGAACTGCGCGCGCCGGAACATCTGTTTCTGCAGATGCTTCATGTCGTGGCTGCGGTAGAAATCGTGCATGCGCTGGCACAGCTGCCGCAGGCGCATCGTGCCGTACAGCTCCGGATACGCTTCGCACAGCGACGGAATCGCTTCGCGCAGCGGCGTGTCCTGGTCGAGATGGCGCTCGAACTGCGCGAGATGCGCGACCAGATGCTGCAGCTTGCCGGCACTCTCCGACGGCGTGAGCAGGAACAGGATCGTGTACAGATCGGCTTTCTCGGGCACGACGCCGTGCTCGCGCAGGTAGCGCGCGAGGATCGGCGCCGGCGCGCCGAACGGCGCGTATTCGTGCGTGTCGCGATCGATGCCGGGCGTCGTCAGCAGCAGCTTGCACGGATCGACGAAATACTGGTCGTCCGCATAGCCTTCGAAGCCGTGCCACCTGTCGGCCGGGTGGAAGCGGAAGAAGCGCAGGTCGTCGACGATCTGCTCGGTCGGGTAGTCGGCCCACGGGCGGCCGTCGATCTGCTGCGGAACGAACGGGCGAATCTGGCGGCAGGTTTTCAGCAGCAGCTTGCGCGCATCGACGCCGTGTGCGACGCAGTCGCGCCACAGGCGCCTGCCGGCCGGGCCCGCATGCATCTGCGCGTTGACGTCGAGCGCCGCGAACATCGGGTAGAACGGGCTCGTCGACGCGTGGATCATGTACGCGTTGTTGAAGCGCCGGTGATCGCAGAAGCGCTTCTGCCCTTCGATGTGGCTGTCCTTCTTGTGGATCTGCGATGTTTGCGAGAAGCCGGCCTGCTGCTTGTGCACCGACTGCGTGACGAAGATGCCGGGATCGTCGGGCCCGAGCGTCAGCATCAGCGGCGAGCAGTCCTGCATCATCGGAATGAACTGCTCGTAGCCGACCCACGCCGAATCGAACAGGATGTAGTCGCACAGATGCCCGATCCGGTCGACGATTTCGCGCGCGTTGTAGATCGTGCCGTCGTAGGTGCCGAGCTGGATCACCGCCAGCCGGAACGGGCGCGGCAGGTCGGCGCGCTCGGGCGCGACGTCGCGGATCGCGTCGCGAATGCGCGCTTCGCCGAGCGCCGCGCTGTCGACGCCGCCGATGAGGCCCCACGCATTGCGTGCGGTTTCGAGGTAGACCGGCCGGGCGCCGGACAGCACGAGCGCGCCGAGGTGCACCGACTTGTGGTTGTTGCGGTCGAACAGCACGAGATCGCCGGGCGCGAGCAGCGCGCTCGTGACGACCTTGTTCGACGTCGACGTGCCGTTCAGCACAAAATAAGTTTTATCCGCGTTGTAGATGCGCGCGGCGTTGCGCTGCGCTTCCAGCGCGGGCCCTTCGTGAATCAGCAGGTCGCCGAGCCGGACGTCCGCGTTGCAGAGATCCGCGCGAAACAGCGTCTCGCCGAAGAAATCGAAGAACATCCGGCCGAGCGGATGGTTCGAGAAGAACTGGCCGCCCTGGTGGCCCGGGCAGTCGAATTCGACGTAGCCGCGCTGCACGTAGTCGCGCATGACCTTGAAGAACGGCGGCAGCAGGTTCTCGCTGTAGATGTCGGCGGCGGCGGAAATCTGCCGGCCGTGGTAATGGCGGCCGCCGTGCCGGAGCGGGATCACGCCGCTCGCGCGCGGCAGGACCGACGGCGGCACTTCCTGGTCGGGCTCGACCGCGACGAAGAACGGAATCGCGAAGCCGGTTCGCTCGACGGTTTTCAGCACCTTTTCCGCGGCCTCGATGCCGACGACGACTGCCGCGATATTCGTGAAATCGGTCTGGAATACGTCGACCTGTTCGTGCGTGGTGAGGAAGGCGCCGATCAGCGCTGGCTCGACTGCGATTTTCAACAGGCTCACGCGAACTCTCCGGTAAATGACCTGAAACGGGAGCCGCATTCGCGCCGGTGCGTGATGTCAATACGACATGCGCTGCAGCCGATTGAAACGCTCCCGCGTATGCCGAACGCCGAATGCGGACTGCACCGGCAAGCGTCGAGCAGCGCGGCACGGCCGTGATCGGACAGTGCCCGGCGCTGCCGATCGTAGCAACAAAGGCATGCGAATTCAATCGATCGGAATCGTCGATTTCATTGACGGATGAGCCTGATCAATTGATCGGGAATTGGCATGCTGCGGCGCATATAAAAATGATCCAATGTTGAAATCCTATTGGAAATGCGCCGATGGTTTCATCGAATCGTCGGCTTTTCATCGTAAGGCGTTCATGGCATAGTCGGCTCCGAACTGGATGGCGAATCAAGCCGGAATGGCGAGCGTCTCATGCCGCTGCCCGTGACCTGCCGTCCGCGTGCTCGTGAGACGAACGATACCAATCGAAGCAACGCAACAGCGAGGGCAACAACGTGAACACTTCCATTGGCGGCATGCGTCGTCTCGGCATGCGTGCGTTACTCGTCGACGACGAGATCGCGCAGGAAACGGCAACCGGGCGTGCGGTGCGCACGCTGAGCGCGGAGCTCGCGCAACGCGGTATCGACGTGTTGACGGCGACGTCCGCCGACGATGCCATCGTGCTGATCCGCTCCGATCCGTCGATCCAGTGCGTGCTGCTCGACTGGGATCTCGGCGTGGACGGCCACGGGCCGTCCGAGGCCGTGGTCGAGGCGATCCGGCATCGCAATGCCAACGTGCCGATCTTCCTGCTGGCCGACCGCAGCGTCGCGTCGACGGTGCCGGCCGCGGTGATGGGCAAGGTCGACGATTTCGTGTGGCTGCTCGAGGATACGGCCGACTTCATCGGCGGGCGCATCCACGCGGCGATCGAACGCTATCGCTCGACCGTGCTGCCGCCGATGTTCGGCGCGCTCGCGAAGTTCTCGCGTGTCTACGAATACTCGTGGCATACGCCGGGCCACACGGGCGGCACCGGCTTCCTGAAATCGCCGGTCGGCCGCGCGTTCTTCGAATACTTCGGCGAATCGCTGTTTCGCTCGGACCTGTCGATCTCGGTGGGCGAACTCGGCTCGCTGCTCGATCACTCGGGCCCGATCGGCGAAAGCGAACGCTATGCGGCGCGCGTGTTCGGCGCGCATCGCACGTATCACGTGACGAACGGCTCGTCGACGTCGAACCGCATCATCCTGATGGCGAGCGTGAGCCGCGACCAGATCGCGCTGTGCGACCGCAACTGCCACAAGTCGGCCGAGCATGCGATGACGATGTCGGGCGCGATTCCGACCTACCTCGTGCCGACGCGCAACCGCTACGGGATCATCGGGCCGATCGCATCGGAGCGCCTCACGCAAGCGGCCGTCCGCGAGGCGATCGCATCGAACCCGCTCGCGGCGGGGCTCGCCGACCGCCAGCCGAAGCATGCGATCGTGACGAACTCGACGTACGACGGCCTTTGCTACAACGTGACGCGCGTCGAGGAGCTGCTCGGCGCGAGCGTCGACCGATTGCACTTCGACGAAGCGTGGTACGGCTACGCGCGTTTCAATCCGATCTACCGCGACCGCCATGCGATGCACGGCGACCCGCGCGACCACCACAAGGACCGGCCGACGGTATTCGCGACGCAGTCGACGCACAAGCTGCTGACCGCGTTGTCGCAGGCGTCGTACATCCACGTGCGCGACGGCCGCAGCCCGATTCCGCACGGTCAGTTCAACGAAACGTTCATGATGCACGCGTCGACTTCGCCGAACTACGCGATCATCGCGTCGAACGACGTCGCGGCCGCGATGATGGACGGCCCCGGCGGCGCCGCGCTGACGCGCGAATCGATCGAGGAGGCCGTCGCGTTCCGGCAGATGATCGCGCGGATGAACGGCGAATTCGGCGCGAAGGGCGACTGGTTCTTCGAATGCTGGCAGCCCGATACCGTGCTCGAGGCGCGCACGGGCCGCACGCTGCCGTTCCACGAAGCGCCGCCCGAGCTGCTCGCGACCGATCCGGCGTGCTGGGTGCTGCGCCCCGGCGCGCAATGGCACGGCTTCGGCAATATCGAGGACGGCTACTGCATGCTCGACCCGATCAAGGTGTCGATCGTCACGCCGGGCGTCGCGCCGGCCGGCGGCCTGATGCCGGTCGGCATCCCGGCGAGCGTCGTCACCGCGTATCTCGATGCACGCGGGATCGTCGTCGAGAAGACGACCGATTTCACGATCCTGTTCCTGTTCTCGATCGGCATCACGAAGGGCAAGTGGGGCTCGCTCGTCAGCGCGCTGTGCGATTTCAAGCGCGACTACGACGCGAACCTGCCCCTCGACATGGCGATTCCGTCGCTCGCTCAGGAGCATGGTTCGCGCTATGCGGGCATGGGGCTGAAGGATCTGGCCGACACGATGTTCGCGGCGATGGAGCAGCTCGGCACGACGCGCCTGATGTCGGAGGCGTTCTCGATCCTGCCGAAGCCGGAGATGAGCCCGGTGCGCGCGTACGAGCATCTCGTGCAGGGCCGCGTCGAGCAGGTCACGCTCGACGAACTGGCCGGGCGCACGGTGGCGACCGGCGTCGTGCCGTATCCGCCGGGCATTCCGCTGTTGATGCCGGGCGAGAACGCGGGGCCGGCCGGTGGCCCGGTGCTCGGCTACCTGAAGGCGCTCGAAGCATACGACCGGCGTTTTCCGGGCTTCGCGCACGACACGCACGGCGTGGAAGTCGAGGACGGCACGTATCGCGTGTACTGCCTGACGGCCTGAAGCCCCGAAGCCCCGAAGCCTGACCGGGCGAACGAGCGACCGGCCGCGCGACGGCCTCACATCGAAGGATCGAACACCATGGACAACGCAGCGCACCTGGCCGACGCGGCCCCGGCGGCCGCGCCGAAGAACCGGATGAACGTCTGGCAGCTCACCATTCTCACCGCGGTCAACATGATGGGCTCCGGCATCATCCTGCTGCCGGCGAAGCTCGCGCAGGTCGGCACGATCTCGCTGCTGTCGTGGATCGTCACGGCCGGCGGCTCGCTCGCGCTCGCCTATGCGTTCGCGCGCTGCGGGATGCTGAGCCGCAAGCCGGGCGGGATGGGCGGCTACGCGGAATACGCGTTCGGCAAGGCCGGCAACTACATGGCGAACTACACGTACGGGCTGTCGCTCGTGATCGCCAACGTCGCGATCGGCGTCACGGCGGTCGGCTACGGCACCGTGCTGTTCGACGCGACGCTGTCGCCGCTGCAGACGGGCCTGTGGACAATCTTCCTGCTCGTGCTGACGACGGTCGCGAACTTCGGCGGCTCGCGCATCACCGGCCGGATCGGCGCGGTGACGGTGTGGGGCGTGATCATTCCGGTCGTCGTCGTATCGCTGATCGGCTGGTTCTGGTTCAGCGGCGCGACCTGGGGCGCCGCGTGGAATCCGCACAACCTGCCGTTCGGGCCGGCCGTCGGCGGCTCGATCGCGGTGACGCTGTGGGCGTTCCTCGGGCTCGAATCGGCGTGCGCGAACGCGGACGCCGTCGAGAATCCGGAGCGCAACGTGCCGATCGCCGTGCTCGGCGGCACGATCGCGTCGGCGATCTTCTATATCGTGTCGACCAACGTGATCGCCGGGATCGTGCCCAACGCGATCCTCGCGGCGTCGAACGCGCCGTTCGGCCTCGCGTTCGCGACGATGTTCACGCCGACCGTCGGCACGATCGTCACCGCGCTGATGGTGATCGCGTGCATCGGCTCGCTGCTCGGCTGGCAGTTCACGGTCGCGCAGGTGTTCAAGAGTTCGGCGGACGTCGGCTATTTCCTGCCGGTGTTCGCCCGCGCGACGCGCACGGGCACGCCGATCGTCGGCATGGTGATCCTGCTGGTCGCGCAGGTCGCGCTGGCGCTGTTGACGATCAGCCCGGAGCTGAGCAGCCAGTTCCAGAAGATCGTCGATCTCGCGGTCGTCACGAACCTCGTGCCCTACGTGATGTCGATGGCCGCGCTGATCACGATCCAGAAGGTCGCGAAGGTGCCGCCGGGCAAGGCGCTGGTGACGAACGCGGTCGCGATGGTCGCGACCGCGTACAGCTTCTACGCGCTCTACAGTTCGGGCGAGCAGGCGCTGATGCTCGGCGGCCTGTGCGTGTTCCTCGGCTGGACGCTGTTCGGCTTCGTCAGCGCGCGCTTCTACCAGATGGAAGTCGACGCGCACGTGAAGGAGCCGGGGAAGTCGCTGCAGGCGTGAAGCCCTAGCGGTCGGGCGTCGTCAGCAGCGGCGGCAGGGTGCGTTTCAACAGATCGACGACGGCTCGCACGCGCGGCGGCAGCGGCCGCTGCGCGTGCACTAGCACATTGAGCGCGAAGTCGGGCACGTCGTAGTGCGGCAAGAGGCGGACGAGCCGGCCGTGCGCGAGCGCGTCGGCGCAAGCAGGGTGCTGGACCACGCCGATACCGCCGCCCGCCGCGATCGTGTCGAACATCGGGCGCCAGTGGCTCGCGGTCATGACCGTGCGGATGCGCGCGTATTCGACGGCACCGCCGTCGCGCCGCAGCGGCACCTGCTCGTTCGCGAACACGCCTTTCACCCGGATGAACGGATGGTTCGCGAGATCGGCCTTCGTGTCGAGCGGGCCGTGCCGCTCGAGATACGACGGCGCGGCGACGAGCACGCGGCCGACCGCGCCGAGCGCGTAGGCGACGAAGCCGCCGTCGCGGAGCTGGCCGGCCCGGATCGAAATGTCGACGCCCTCGGTGACCGGATCGACGATCTCGTCGTTCAGCACCAGGTCGATGTGCAGCTTCGGATACGCGGTGCGGATCTGCATCAGCACGGCCGGCAGCACGACCTCGCCGAAACACTGCGGCGCCGCGAGCCGGATCGTGCCGTCGAGCGCGTTCTCCGTCCTCGACACCGACGCCACGGCCAGTTCGGCCGCTTCGAGCAGCGCCTTGCTGCGCTCGTAGAAGAGGCGGCCTTCCTCCGTGCATGCGAGCGTGCGCGCACTGCGCATCAGCAGCCGCGTGCCCAGATGCTTTTCGAGTTTCTCGATGCGCTCGCTGACGGCCGGTTGGCCCATGTCGAGATCCCGCGCCGCGCCGGACATCGTGCCGCGCTCCACGACTCTCACGTAGATGCGCATCATCGCCAACAAATCCATGCAGTCGCGCCTCGTGTTTTCCGATGTTTTCCGGTTCGATTTTTACCGATCGACGGATGGTACCAAAGCGGCGTCGACGCGATGGTGTGCGTCGGACCGATACTGACTATCGGCCGGTGCGCCGATGGTGCTGCCGAAGCCGCGTGCGTTCGTCCGCGCCGTGAGCGAAAATCGGCCTTCTTTCGTCCGGCCGACAGGAGACGCGACATGACGCAACGGAATGAAGCGCGACGGACGCATTGCGTCGCATGGCAGATCGTGCAGACGTGGCAGGCGGCCGAATGGTGCCGGCTCGAGGAGTCGCGAACGGGCATCGCGCTGGCGGGTGCGGTGGCGGGCGCGATCGACGGCACGCCGTTTCGTATCGACTACGCGGTCGCATGCGGCGCCGACTGGCTCACGCGCTCGGCGCGCGTGACGCACTGGACCGGCACCGCGCCGCCCCGGCAATGGGACATCGCGTGCGACGCGGGGCAGTGGACGATCGACGGTATCGCTGCGCCGGCGCTCGCGGGCGCGACCGACATCGATCTCGGCTTCAGTCCGTCGACCAATACGCTGCCGATCCGCCGGCTGGCGCTCGCCGTCGGCGAGTCGGCGGAGATTCGCACCGCGTGGCTGCGTTTCCCGGATCTCGCCATCGTGCGCGGCGAGCAGCGCTATACGCGCACGGCGCCGTACGTGTACCGCTACGAGAGCGGTACGTATGCGGCCGATATCGGGATCGACGATGCGGGCCTCGTCACCGACTACGACGAATGGCGGCGCATCGGCGGAGTGGCTGCGTCGTGACGCGTCACCGCGCGCTGGCGACCGACAGCTTGCCCGGAATCAGCTTCAGCGTACTGAACGCGTCGGCAATGCTCTGCTGGTACGCGACCGTCGCATCGGTGATCGGCTGCACGCCGTAGCCGGCACGCTTGAGCGCGACTTCGAGCGTCGGCGCGTCGAGGCCGACGAGCGGCGACAGTTGCGCGGCGACCTCCGGCACGTGATCGCGCGCCCAGCGATCGACCGCGTCGACTTCGTCGAGCAGCGCGCGCAGCACCTGCGGGTGTGCGGCCGCGTACTTGCGCGCCGCGAGGTAATACTGCGTGTTGCGCACGAGCCCTTCGCCGTTCGCGACCACGCGCGCGCCGAGCTGCCGTTCGGCTGCGGCCAGGTACGGATCCCAGATCACCCACGCATCGACGCTGCGCTGCACGAACGCGGCGCGCGCGTCGGCCGGCGTCAGGTAGATCGGCTGGATGTCGGCATACGTGAGGCCCGCATGTTCGAGCGCCTTCACCAGCAGGTAGTGGACGTTCGAACCCTTGTTGAACGCGACCTTCTTGCCGCGCAGTTGCGCGACGGTGCGGATCGGCGAATCGGGCAGCACGACGATCGCCTCGCCCTGCGGCGCGGGTGGCTCGTTGCCGATGTAGACGAACTCGACGCCGCCGGCCTGCGCGAAGATCGGCGGAGTTTCGCCGACCGTGCCGACGTCGATCGCGCCGGCGTTCAGCCCTTCGAGCAGTTGCGGGCCGGCCGGGAATTCGAGCCATTGCACGGCGACGCCCTGGCTCGCGAGACGCTTCTCGAGCGTGCCGCGCGCCTTGAGCACGACGAAGTTGCCGTATTTCTGGAAGCCGACGCGCAGCCGCGTGCCGCTGTCAGCGGCGGCGCGGGCGGGCACGGCCGCGAGCGGGCCGAGCGCGAGCCCGGCCAGTCCGGCGGCCGCGCCATGCAGCCACTGGCGGCGGCGCGGGTTCGCCGGGGTCGTTTCAAGGTCTGTGTGCGGTGTGTCGTTCATTAGGGCGTGTTCACGCTAATAACGGGTTTGCGCTGGCCCCCAGAAGGGCCGAGCGCGAGGATTGCGACGAAGCGAATACTCGACGTATTCGCGAGGAGCATGACGCGGCGATCGGCCCTTCTGGGGGCCAGCCCCGCGAATGAATTTTTCCAAACAGGGGAACGTGCCTTTCCGCCCACATTGCGGCGTCGTGCGTCGCTTGTTTGGCACGGCCAAACGGCGCTCCTTACTCCTTGCACTGCGGGCGGAAAGGCACGTTCGCAAACCCGTTATTAGCGTGAACACGCCCTAAGGCGTCCTGCTGGCGGGTTCACGGGGCGCGCGCGAAGGCGGCGCGGCCGGCGCGGGACCGGGCCGGATGCGGGCGACGCGCGCAACGGGCCGGCCCGCGCCGGAGTCGAGACGAGTCGAAACGATAAGGCCCGGCGGGACGGCGGCCAACCAATGAATCCGCATATGCAAATCAGCGGCCGGACGATGCGTGAACGGTGACGCGGCGGCGCGCCGCCGCGCTCACGCGGTGACGAGCAGGCTTTCCTCGATCGAATCGACGCGGTCCGGATAGAACGCGAGGTGCCCGCGAATCGATTCGACGGCCGGATTCGGATGCTCGTACGTCCACACCGCGTTGGTCGAGCGTTCGCCGCCGGCCGGAATCGAGTAGTACGCGCAATCGCCCTTGTACGGGCAGTAGGTCGCGTGGTCGGTGCGTTCGAGCAGCGACATGTCGGCATCCTCGCGCGGAATGTACAGCACCGCCGGATAGCTGGCCTCGCGCAGCACCAGCGCATGGCGCGTATCGGCGACGACCTTGCCGGCGACCTTCACGATCACGCGCGACGAATGCGGTTCGATCAGGATCGGGTGATCGGGGCCCGGCGACTTCACGGGACGAGAGGGCGTATCGGGGTTGATCGACATCTGGGTCCTCCAGGAAGAGCGGCGCGCACGGACGCGCCGTGCCGACATGTGCACGCCGGGCGGATTCCCGCGCGCCGATGCCGGCGTCGGCCAACCGATACGATGCACCCATTCCGGAGAACCTGCAGAGGGCCGGAAGACCGGCGGCGCGAATGGTTTCGATGCGCACGCCCGGGGCGGGCCGCCGCAACGGTATTCGGCATGTCCACGGCGCTCGCATGGCCATTCCGATGCAGCGGCAGCGGGATGCATCCGCGACGATAAGCAACGCGGAATTAATTGGTAAGCGATCGGCGGGCGGCGCGCGAAGATCGACGGTCGTCATTCGCATGACACCTCTTTCTTCCGTCCATCACCATGAAGAATCCTTTCGTTTCGTCAGCCGCGCACCGTTCGCGCGGCGTATCGCCTGCCGCTGCCGCGCTCCGCTGCATCGCCGCGTCGCTGCTGCTGGCCGGCGCCGCGACGCACGCACTCGCGGCGCCGGCGGGCAAGACGCTCGTGTACTGCACCGAAGGCAGCCCCGCCGGCTTCGATCCCGGCCAGCACACGACGAGCACCGATTTCGATGCGAGCACGTACCCGGTCTACAACGGGCTCGTGCAGTTCAAGCGCGGCACGCTCGATCTCGAACCGGCGCTCGCGACGAGCTGGGACGTGTCGCCCGACCAGCGCACGATCACGTTCCACCTGCGGCGCGGCGTGAAATTCCAGACCACTGCATGGTTCAAGCCGACGCGGCCGTTCCAGGCCGACGACGTCGTGTTCACGTTCCGCCGGATGCTCGACCCGGACGATCCGTTCCGCAAGGCTTATCCGGTCAGCTTCCCGTATTTCAGCGATCTGGGCTTCGACCACAACGTCGAGCGTATCGAGAAGGTCGACGACTACACGGTGCGCTTCGTGCTGAAGTCGCCCGACGTCGTGTTCGTGCGCAATCTCGCGATGGCGTTCGCGTCGGTGCTGTCGGCCGAATATGCGGGGCAGCTCGCGGCGCGCCATCGCGAGTCTGACATCAACCAGTTCCCGGTCGGCACCGGGCCGTTCGTGCTGCGTACGTACCAGAAGGACGCGTTGATCCGCTACGACGCGAATCCCGACTACTGGAAGCCCGACGACGTGAAGCTTGCGCGCCTCGTGTTCGCGATCACGCCCGATCCGGCCGCGCGATTGCAGAAGCTCGTGGCCGGCGAATGCCAGGTGTCGGCGTTTCCGCGGCCGGCCGATCTGGAGACGGTGCGGCGCGACCCGAAGCTGACGCTGTTTTCGGGGACGGGCTTCAACGTCGGCTTCGTCGCGTACAACACGCAGCATCCGCCGCTCGATCGCGTCGACGTGCGGCGCGCGCTCGACATCGCGATCGACAAGACGGCGATCATCAAGACCGTGTTCAACGGCGACGCGACGATCGCCACGAACCCGATGCCGCCCGCGCAATGGTCGTACAACCCGCGTCTGAAGGATGCGCCGCGCGATCCGGCCGCCGCGAAGGCGCTGCTCGCGCAGGCCGGCTTCCCGAACGGCTTCGACCTGACGCTGTGGGCGATGCCCGTGCAGCGCCCGTACAACCCGAACGCGCAGCTGATGGCGCAACTGATCCAGCAGGACTGGGCGAAGATCGGCGTGCGCGCGAAGATCGTCAGTTACGAATGGGGCGAATACAACCGCCGTGCGAAGCACGACGGCCAGCACGACGCGATCCTGTACGGCTGGTCGGGCGACAACGGCGACCCCGACAACTGGCTCGGCACGCTGCTCGGCTGCGACGCGGTGCACGGCAGCAATCTCGCGAAGTGGTGCAACAAGGACTTCGAGCAACTCGTGACCGCCGCACGCTCGAATGGCGACGTCGCGAAGCGCACGGCGCTGTACGAGCAGGCGCAGGTGGTGTTCAAGGACCAGGTGCCATTCACGCCGATCGCGACGTCGATCGTATCGCTGCCGATCTCGAAACGCGTGCACGGGCTGACGTTCTCGCCGCTCGGCGGGCACCGGTTCGACGGCGTGTGGCTCGATTGAGGAAAGTGGGAGCCGGCGCGTTCGTACGCGCCGGCGTTCGCTGCATCAGTTGAGTGCGACGGCGGCCGCGGTTTCGACCGGCGTGCCTTCGAGCGCGACCGACGGCCGGCCGTCGGGGCCGACCGGCACGTCGCCGATGAGCGTCGTGCGATACAGCTGGCGGTCGAAGTCGAGATCGAAGATGTCGACGGGCGCGAGATGCGCGGTCGCCCGGTTGTCCCAGAACGCGATGCTGCGCGGCTCCCACTTGAAGCGGATCGTGAATTCCGGCCGCGTCACGTGCTCCCACAGCAGTTCGAGCAGCGCCTGGCTCTCGCGCGGCGTCAGCCCGACGATCGATTTCAGGAAACTCGGGCTCACGTACAGCGCGCGTTCGCCGGTCTCCGGATGCACGCGCACGAGCGGATGTTCGGTCACGAGCGGGCGGCGCTCGACCGCGTCGTCGAACGCGCCGGTCGCGCGCGCGCCGGGCGGCGGCGTGAAGCGATGGATGCCGCGCAGCGTGTCGACGAAGCCGCGCAGCGGCGCGGACAGCGTTTCGTACGCGCGCACGAGATCGGTCCAGTGCGTGTCGCCGCCGTACGGCGGGATCGTCACGCCGCGCAGGATCGACGCCCACGGCGGGTTCACGGCGGCCGTCACGTCGGTATGCCAGCCGGTCCAGGGCCGGCGCACCGGTTCGCCTTCGAAGCGCGTCGCCTTGCGATGCTTCGCGATCGAATAGACGGCCGGGTGGCCGTCGACGTGCCCGAACACCGGGTGACCGACGGTCGGCTCGCCGAACTGCGCGGAGAACGCGACATGCTGCTCGTGCGTGAGGAATTGTTCGCGGAAGAAGATCACGCGCCATTTCAGCAGCGCGGCGCGGATCGCCGCGATCTGCGGCGTGGTCAACGGTTGCGTGAGGTCGACGCCGCGGATTTCCGCACCGATATGGGCGGACAGCGGAATCACGTCGACCGGGTGGGCGGCGGGTTCGAGTAGGGCGCTCATGCGACGCTCCTGGCGGAAGTGAACGGGACGGAGGAACGACATCGTTGCGCGTGCAAGTATCGGTCCGGTGGTGCGAGCTTCATGGCGGGTGTCCTCCAGCAAGGAGCGCGACGGCGCGCGGGAGACGGCGCCGTCGCGTGACGCGGACGTTATTGCAGCGTGGCGCCCGGCCCTTTCAGCAGGACGCTCTGGCGGCCGTCGATGCCGACCGGCACGTCGCCGTGAACGGTCGCGCGGCGCACGACGCGGCGCGCATCGCCGTAGTCGTTGATCGCGTAGTGCTGCGTCGCGCGGTTGTCCCAGATCGCGACGTCGCCTTCCTGCCAGTTCCAGCGCACGGTGTTCTCGAGGCGCGTCACGTGTTCGTGCAGCACCTGCAGCAGGTGCGCGGAATCCTGCGACGACAGTCCCTTGATCTTCTGCACGAAGTGCCCCAGCACGAGCGTGCGCTCGCCGGTCTCCGGATGCACGCGCACGACCGGGTGCTCGGTTTCGTAGACGGTCGACGTGAACACTTCGCGGTAGCGCTTCAGTTGCGTATCGTCGGCGTGCACGTGCGTCGACGCATAGTCGTACGCGTTCGTATGCAGCGCCCACAGCGTGTCGGCGAGCGCGCGCAGCGAATCGGGCAGATGCGCATACGCGGCGGCCGTATTGGCCCATACGGTATCGCCGCCGAACGGCGGGATCACGACCGCGCGCAGGATCGAGATCTTCGGGTACGCGTCGACGAAGGTCACGTCGGTGTGCCACGAATTGGCGCGTGCGCCGTGCGCGGAATCGAGTTCGAGCAGCGCCGCGCTGCCGTCGACGGACGGCACGGTCGGGTGCGCGACCGTGTCGCCGAAGCGGCGGGCGAACGCTTCCTGCGCGGTGTCGTCGAGATGGTGCTGGCCGCGGAAGAACAGCACCTTGTGGCGCAGCAGTGCGGCGTTGATCGCGTCGAACGTCGCGTCGTCGAGCGTGGCCGACAGCCGCACGCCGGCAATCTCGGCGCCGATCCTGCCGGCGACCTGGCGAAGCTGAAGCGGGACGGCGGCCGTGCGTGGCGCGGCGTGCGAAGCAGGCGAAGACGAGTGAGCGGCGTGCTGGACATCGGACATCGGGAGTCTCCTGGGAGTCGGGTCGGTCGAGTCTCCATTCAAGCAGGCGCGGCGCGGAACCGGAACCGATGAATCGTCACAACCTTAGCGTGCGCGCTGCGATGATCGATATGTGTCGTGATGCTGAACGATTTGGCGCGTCATGCGATCACCACGCGAGCCGCCATTCGCCGATCCGGTGCGGGCGCGCCGTGTCGATGCGCTTGCCGCCCGAACCGTCGTCATCCGGCGGTTCGCTGTCGTCGAAATCGGCGAGCACCGTGTCGCGCAAGCGCGCGAATGCCGGCGAATCGCGCCGGCGCGGCCGCGGCAGCGCGACGTCGACGATGCGCGCGATGCGGCCCGGACGTGGCGCCATCGTGACGACGCGGTCGCCGAGATAGACGGCTTCGTCGACGTCGTGCGTGACGAGGATCATCGTGATGCGCTCCTGTTCCCAGATGCGCAGCAGTTCGTTCTGCATCTTCGCGCGGGTCTGCGCGTCGAGCGCGCCGAACGGTTCGTCGAGCAGCAGCACGCGCGGCCGGTTCACGAGACCGCGCGCGATCGCGACGCGCTGCGCCATCCCGCCCGACAACTGGTTCGGAAACGCGTGCTCGAAGCCGTTCAGTCCGACGAGCGCGATGTGTTCCGCGATCGCGCGCCGTTTCGCGGCGGCGTCCAGCGGCGCGTTGCGCAGCGCGGCGCCGATGTTCTGTTCGACGGTCAGCCACGGGAACAGCCGGTGATCCTGGAACACGATACCGCGCTGCAGCGACGTGTCGCGTACGCGCTCGCCGCCGGCGCGGATTTCGCCGGTGTAATCGGTGTCGAGCCCGGCGACGAGCCGCAGCAGCGTCGACTTGCCGCAGCCGCTGGCGCCGACGATCGTGACGAATTCGCCGGCGCGCACGTGCAGCGACACGTCGTCGAGCACGGCGAGCGCCGCGCCGCGTTGCGCGTAGTGCTTGCTGACATGGAGGATGTCGAGCGAATCGGAGGCGAGAGTCGTCATGGCGGTACGGAAAAGGATGCGATACGGAAGGAGGGGAAGGAAAGGGCGCTCAGCGAGCGAGGTCGCCGCGCCGGGCCAGCACCTTGCGTTCGATCGCCCGCGCGGTCGCGTTCAGTGCCCAGCCGGTCACGCCGACGACGATGATTCCGAACAGCACGAGATCCATCCGGAACTGCTCGCTGCCGTCGATCAGCGTGTTGCCGATCCCGCTGCCGGCGACGAGCAGGTATTCGGCGCCGAGCGTCGCGAGCCACGAATAGATCAGGCCGAGATACAGGCCGGTGAAGATCGACGGCAGCGCGGCCGGCAGGATCACGTAGCGGATCAGTTGGAGTCGCGAGTAGCGCAGCGCGCGGGCGACGTCGACATACGTGCGCGGCACCGCGTGAATGCCGTCGCAGGTATGGGCGGCGACGGGCAGCAGCGCCGCGAGCGACAGGAACACGACCTTCGCGACGTCGCCGAGGCCGAACCACACGGAAATCAGCGGAATCCACGCGAACAGCGAGATCTGCTTGAACGTGTCGAAGCTCGGGCCGACCATCCGCGCGGCGACGCGCGACAGCCCGAGCAGGGCGCCGAGCAACAGCCCGCCCGTCGCGCCGATCGCGAACCCGCACGCTTCGCGCGCGAGCGACGCCGACAGCGCTCGGCCGAGCGCGCCGCTCGTGGCCTGCGCCCACGCGGTGTGCAGCACGTCGGCCGGGCCGACGAACAGCCCGCTTTTCACGAGGTGTGCGGAAGCGAGGGCCCACCAGCACGCAAACGCGGCGAGCGGCAGCACGACGCCGCGCCAGTCGGGCGCATGCAGGCGGCGGGCGGTCGTGGTGGGCGCTGTGAGCGACGGTGTAGCGGCATGCGGCACGGGCGATTCTCCTTCGAGGGCGGCTCAGCCGCGAAACGCGGACGGCACGCCGCGGCGCAGGCGGGCCTCGAGCGCGTCGAGCACCCGATTGATCAGCAGGCCGACCGCGCCGACCACGACCACGGCCGCCATCACGAGATCGAGCTGGAACAGTTGCCGTCCGTACACGATCAGGTAGCCGAGCCCTTCGGACGACGCGACGAGTTCGACCACGACGAGCGCGAGCCACGACTTCGTGAACGCGAGCCGCACGCCGGTCGCGAGCATCGGGATCGCAGCCGGCAGCACGACGTGGACGATGCGTTGCCGGCGCGTGTAGCCGAACCCGCGCGCGACTTCGTCGAGCGCGGGCGGCGTCTGGTGAAACCCCTGCAACGTGCTCAGCGTGACGGGGACGAGCGCCGCATGCGCGATCAGCAGGTACTTCAGCGGCTCGCCGACGCCCACGAGCAGCAGCAGGAACGGCAGCCAGCCGAGCACCGGAATCTGCACGAGCGCGTTGAAGCTCGGCAGCACGTAGGCTTCGAGCGTGCGCGACAGCCCGAGTGCGACGCCGATCGTTACACCGAGCAGCGTGCCGGCCGCGAAGCCGACCAGCACGCGCTGCAGGCTGATCAGCGTGTGGCGCACGAGGTCGCCGCTCGACGCGAGTTCGGCCAGCGTGTCGACCACGCGTTCGGGCGGCGGCAGGATTTGCGGCGCGATCCAGCCGCGCGCGCTGCCGACGCTCCACAACGCGAACAGCAGCGCGGGCAGCACCCACGGCGCGAGCTGCCACGCGAGCCGGTTCAGCGCTGCCGCGCGGCGCGGCGGCACGGCGAGCGTGTGCGACTCGGACGACGGGACGGGAAACGCGGTGTCGCTCATCGGGGCCGGTCCGGTCAGGAGAGGGGCTTGCCGGCCGCGTCATAACGCGGCCAGTAGTTTTCGAGCTTCAACGTGCGTAGTGCGTTGTCGAGATACTTCGGCTCGAACCAGCCGTCGACGTCGACCGGCTGGCGGATCAGCTTGAGGTTCAGCGCATCTTGAGCGACGGCCTTGTAGCGCGCGACGACGAACGGATCGATCAGCGGGGACAGGCGGTCCTTCAGGCGCTGGTTCGCGTAGTCGGCCTGCCACGACGAATACGGCACGCCGCTTTTCGTCCACAGCTTGAACAGCGCATCGCGGTTCGCCTCGTCCGACGACCATTGCGCGCCCTTCACGAACGCGGTGACGACGCGCTGCACGATGTCCGGGTGCGCGCGGTCGAAATCGTCGAGCACCAGCAGGTGGGTCTGGCGCGTCAGTTGCGGCCCGTCGTTCTGCGACTCGTAGATGATCTTCGCGAGGCCCGCGTCGCGCAGCTTGTAGAGCGCGTAGTCGCCGACCGACGCATCGATCCCTTTCGACGCGAGCGCGGCGAGCGAGCTGGCGGCGTCGAGATTGATCACGCGCAGGTCGCGTTCGCCGAGACCGTTCTTCGCGAGCGCGTTGTCGGCGACGAGCTGCAGGTTGGTGCCGCGGAAGATCGACACGCGGCGGTCCTTCAGGTCCTTGATCGAGCGGATCGCGGAGTCGGGCGGCACCGCGATCTTGATGCCCGAGCGTACGCTCGCGGCAAGCAGCAGGCGCGTCTTGATCCCGTTCGAACGCGCGAGTACGGCCGGCAGGTCGCCCTGGTACGCGAAGTCGAGCGCCTTGTTCGCGATCGCCTCGTTGACGGCCGGGCCGGCGCCCTTGAAGAACAGCCATTCCACCTTGATGCCGTCGGCGGCGAATTCCTTTTCGACGAGCTGCTGCAATTGCACGGTGGCGGCGCTCGATCCGCCGAACGTCGGTGGATCGCCGGCGCCTTGCTGGGCGACGCCGATGCGCAGGGTGGTGAGTTTGTCCGCGTGCGCGGCGGTGGCCGGCAACGCAAAAAGGGACGCGATCAGCAGCGATCGCAGCAGGCGCAGTGGGAGCATGAATCGATCGGTCAGGAGTAGGGTTGGGGCGGCGGTGCCGGGTGTCGGTCCGTCGGATCATTCTCGATGACGCGTTTGGGGCGGACAAGAAACGATTTGAACTATGCTTATCGCAGCGCGACGAGGGATGAAACCATGTCGCGCCTGGAACGCAGTCCTGGCGGCTGTGCGTGCGATAGCCAGGATGTCGTTCAAGAGAACGGTGATGCGGAGACGCCCATGCAAGTCCAGGATCTGACAGGCGCGCCGCTGGATTACTGGGTCGCGATGGCGGAAGGCCACGATGCGCCGCGTACCGACGCGTCCGGATGCACGTCAGTCCGCGAACCAGGCGGCGTGCCGACACCGTTCGCGCCCTCATCGTCCTGGGCGGACGGCGGCCCGATCGTCGAGCGGCTGCCGTTCGCCGCGTTCGAGCGCGACGGCGGGCGGGGCGCGTGGCATGCCGTGCTGCACCGCGCCGTGCCGGCTGCGGGCGAGCGCTGCACGTTCAACCAGTCGGGGCCGACGCTGCTGATCGCCGCGATGCGCACGCTCGTCGCGTCGACGTTCGGCGACGACGTGCCGGATCTCGATATGGCGCGGCCGCGCTGAGCACGTCCTCGCGCCGCGTCGCTCAGGCGGACACCTGCCGGACGGCGATCGACGCGACGTCGACGCGGCGCGGCAGGATCGCGTCCGCCGCCGCGCGATCGGCGACGCGCTGCAGCACGGCGATGTCGGCGTCGCTGAGGCTGCGTTGCGCGAGCGCGGCCCGGCGCGCGATATCGGTGGCCGCGTCGGGCGGCAGGCGCGTGAGCGACGCATAGACGCTCGCGTAGTCGGCCGGGTGCGCGAGCGCCCATTGGCCCGCGCGGGCGAGCCGTGCGAGCACGTCCGCCAGCGCCGCGCGCTTGCCGCGATCGTCGAGCGTGTCGACTGGCGACGTGAGGAACGCGAGCCCCGAATTGATGCCGCTGCCGTCGCGGACGATGCGCGCGCCGCGTCGCACCGCATGCCCGTAGTACGGATCGAACGTGGCCCAGATGCCGATCCGCTTCGCCTCGAACGCGGCGAACGCGTCCACCGGCAGCACGAAGCGCACGTCGACGTCGCGCGGCGCGAGCCCGTGTTCGCGCAGCGCGCCGTACAACTGGTATTGCGAGATGCTGCCGCGCGCCGACGACACGACGACGGTGTGCCCTTTCAGGTCGGCCACCGTGCGAACCGGCGATTCGGGCTGCACGACGATGCCGAGCGACGTCGGCGAGCCGACGCGCGTCGCGACGATCCGCAACGACGGATCGCCGAGCGCGGCCGTCAGGACCGGCAGGTCGCCAGCCGGTGCGAGGTCGATCGCGCCCGCACGCTGCGCTTCGAACAGCGGCGCGGCGCCCTGGAAGTTGGCCCAGCGGAACCGGTACGGCGCGCCGTCGAGCACGCGGGCGGCTTCGGCCAGCGCCCGCAGGCCGCCGGCCTGGTCGCCGAGGACGAGCGTGACGCCCGACAGGTCGCCGGCCGCGCGGGCGGGCAGCGCGAGGCCGCCCGCGAGCGGCGCGGCGGCGAGGGCGGCAAGGCGCTGCAGCGTGCGGCGGCGCGCGGTGGCGAAGGAGTGGGTCATCGGCGGCGTGTCCTCGGTGATCCGCGCGCGGGCGGCGCGGCTGCCGGGCAGGTTACGGAATCGGTTTCCGGCCGACAAACATCGAATCGTGGAATGCATATTCGCGTGATGACCGTCGATGCGGCCGCCGCTGACCCGACGCCCGAGCCTTGCGAGCGCGCCTTACGCGGCCGGCGCGACCGTGCGCAGGAATGCCCGCACCGCAGGCGCCTTTTCGAACCGTCGGTGCGCCAGCGCGAGCGCCGACATGATCGGCTTGCCGGCGATCGGCCGGTACACGACGCCCGGCAGCGACACGCAAGCCGCGAGCGCATCGGGAATCACCGCGACGCAGCCGTTCACCGACACGCACGCGAGCACCGCCAGCAGGCCGCCCGGCCGCGCGGCCACGACCGGCGCGAAGCGGCCGCGGCGCGCGACTTCGAGCGTGCCGAGCTCCTGTTCGGGCACCGCGAAGCGCGCGTCGGCGAGGTCCGCCGCGCGCACGGTGCCATCGCCGCATGGCGCGAATCGGCCGGCACGGCCGCGACGAACACGTCGCGCTGCAGCGTGACGATCCGCAGGCCGCCGGGCAGCGGCAACGGCGGGCGCACGTACGCGAGGTCGAGGCGGCCTGCGTCGAGCTGGTTCGCGACGTCGTCCATCGGCACTTCGCGCAGGTTCAGCTCGATGCGCGGGTGCGCGGTGCGGAACGCGCCGACCGTGCGCTGCAGCGTGCCCGAATAGACGGCCGACGACACATAGCCGATCTCGATCCGGCCGAGTTCGCCGCGTTCGGCCAGCGCGGCGAGTTCGCGACCGCGCTGCAGATGGTCGAACGCGGCCCGCGCTTCCGCGAGATAGGCTTCGCCGGCCGCGCTCAGCGTGACCGCGCGGCGCGACCGGTGAAAGAGCCGCACGCCGAGCACGCGCTCGGCTTCCTGGATCTGCCGCGTGAGCGCGGGCGGCGCCATGTCGAGCGCATCGGCCGCGCGCGCGAAGTGCAGATGTTGCGCGACGCTCAGGAAGGCGCGCACGTGACGGAATTCGAGCTGGCTCATGGTTGCACTTTTCGTCAACGAAATGGCATTGAAGTGTCAATGACAGGCAATAGAGGGCAAGCCTAGCATACGGCTCGTTCATCCTGTTCCGGAGTGGCCGATGTCCCAGTCTTCACCGGCGTCGCGCGCGAGCGCGGCTGCCGCCTCGCGCACCGGCGGCAACTTGCCTGCCGCCGCGACGCTCGCCGTCGCGTCCGCGACCTGCGCGCTGATCGTGCTCGACACGAACGTGGTGGCCGTCTCGCTGCCGAGCATCGCGCGCGGCTTTCACGCGAGCTTCGCCGATATCGAATGGGTCGTGAGCGCGTACATGACCGCATTCGCCGCGTGCCTGCTGCCGGCCGGCGGGCTCGCCGACCGCTTCGGGCGCCGGCGGATGCTCTTCGCGGGGCTCGCGCTGTTCTTCGTCGCGTCGCTCGGCTGCGGCATCGCGCCGTCGGCCGGCTGGCTGATCGCCGCGCGCGCGGTGAAGGGCGGCGGCGCCGCGCTGCTGCTGACCGCCGCGCTCGCGGTGATCGCGAACCGTTTCCCGGACGGGCGTGAGCGGGCGCGCGCGTGGGCGATCTGGGGCATGTGCATGGGAATCGCGACGGCGATCGCCCCGCTCGTCGGCGGGGCGATCACGCAATGGATCGGCTGGCGCTGGGTATTCCTGCTGAACCTGCCCGTCTGCCTGCTGCTGGCGGCCGGCGCGCGCGTCGCGATCGACGAATCGAACGATCCGCAGGCGAAGCGCGTGGACGCGGCCGGCAGCCTGCTGTTCGGCGCGGCGCTCGCCTGTGCGATCGCGGCGCTGATCGGCGCGCCGTCGCACGGCTGGCTGTCGGCCGCGACGCTGGGCC
The DNA here is from genome assembly GCF_902833155.1 of Burkholderia sp. BCC1047. Classification (NCBI taxonomy): domain Bacteria; kingdom Pseudomonadati; phylum Pseudomonadota; class Betaproteobacteria; order Burkholderiales; family Burkholderiaceae; genus Burkholderia; species Burkholderia sp. BCC1047. Next base: position 175,881 of record NZ_CADFEH010000004.1, read on the forward strand.
GGCTCGCGCTCGCGGCCGCGCTGCTGGCGGCATTCGTCGGCGCGGAGCGCTGGCAGGCGCGGCCGATGATCGATCTCGCGCTGTTTCGCCAGCCGCGCTTCGTCGGCGCGGTGCTCGCGATGTTCGGTTACGCGGCGTGCGCGCAGGTGATGATGACGTTCCTGCCGCTGTATCTGCAAAACGCGTTCGGGATGTCGGCGATCGATGCGGGGCTCGGGATGCTGCCGTTCGCGTTCGCGATGATCGCCGGCCCGTCGCTCGGTGCGGCGCTCGCCGCGCGCGTGTCGTCCGGCGGCGTGCTGGCAGGCGGGCTCGCGCTGATCGGCGCGGGCAATCTTGCGACCGCGGCGCTGACGGCCAGCGGCGACTACCGGCTCGTCGCGCTCGGCATGTTCGTGACGGGATGCGGCGCGGGCATCATGAACGGCGACACGCAGAAGGCGATCATGGCGTGCGTGCCGCCGGATCGCACGGGCATGGCGTCGGGCATCAGCACGACGACGCGCTTCTCGGCGATCGTGACGGCCGTCGGCGTGCTCGGCGCGGTGCTGGCGGCGACTACGCATGCGCGGCTCGACAGCCTGCTGTCCACGACGCCCGGCCTGCGCGCGTTCGCCGATGCATCCTTCATGTCGAGCCTGCTGGCCGGCGATCTCGCGCAGGCGCTCGGCCGCGTGCCGCCGTCGGCCGCCGGCGCGCTCGCGCAGGCGGCGCCCGTCGCGTTCGCGAGCGGGTTCGCCGATGCGTTGACGGTGAGCGGCGTGCTGGCGCTCGGTTCGGCCGTCGTTGCGTACAAGTTGCTTGCGCAACCGATGCGCGGACGCGCGTGACGTCGCGCACGATCCTGCTGTCGACGCTCGGGTCGGTCAGTGCGACTTCGTCGTGATGCGATGAATGCGTGCGGCCTGTGCGACGCGCGCCGGAGGCGACGCATGACAATGCGTGCCCGACCTGCGGCGCGTACGTCGGGCGGGCCCGGGCGGATCGGCGACGGCCGGCGCGGTTTTCGGCGCGTGTGCATCGGCCTCGGAAGCGGCAACGGCGGCGACCGCGGCGACCGCCGGCAGCATCGCATCGGCGTCGAGCCACGCGCGCGTCGCCTCCGCGATCAGCCCGCGCAGCCATCGACCGCCTTCCGCGCACGCGCCCGATTCGTTCCACGTCATCCGGTACGCGATGTCCGGCGGCTCGGCCGGCAGCGCGACCGCGGCGAGCGGCAGCAGCTTCGCGTAGTGCCGCGCGAGCCGGTACGTGGTGGTGAGGATCAGGTCGCTGCACACCAGCGCATGCGCGGCGAGTTCGAAATGCGGCAGCGTGACGACGATGCGCCGCTGCAGGCCCACGCGTTCGAGCTGCCGGTCGATCGCGCCGGACGCTTCGAGCCACGACGGCGTCGGGCACAGCTGCGGCGCCGCCGCGAACCCGGCGGCCGTCATCGCGCCGTGCCGCGCGAGCGGATGCGTCGCGCGCATCAGGCACACGACGCGGTCGTCGAACAGCTCGTCCTGCCGGAAGCGCGACCGGCGTGCGGGCCGGTTGTCGATCACGACGTCGAGTTCGCCGTCGGCCAGCGCGCGCTCGTCGTCGAACCCGTCGCCGAGCGGATGAAACACCAGTTGCGCGTTCGGCGCACGCTCGCGGAACAGCGCGACGAGCTTCGGCACGAACAGCACGTTCAGATAGTCGGGGCAGCCGATCCGGTAGGTGCGCACCGACGTGCGCGCGTCGAACCTCGGCTGCTGGACGCGGATGAAGTCGATCACGCGCAGCGCGTTGCGCAGCGGCTCGATCAGTCGCGCGCCGAACTCGGTCGGCACCATTCCGTAGCGGCTGCGCACCAGCAGCGGATCGCCGAGCAGCGTGCGCAGCCGCTTGAGCGCGGCGCTCGTCGCCGGCTGCGACATGTTCAGGCGCACGGCCGCACGCGACACGGTGCGCTCGGTCAGCAGCACGAGCAGGATGCGCATCAGCCGCGCATCGAGCACGTCGAGCGCGCACGCGGCGTCGCCCGCGTCGCGGGGCAGGGCGGCCGGGTCTAGCGGGTGCCGCATGCCGATACGCGTCCCGGCGAGACAGGCTGAGCGCGCCGCACGGCGGCCGGCCGGCGGCCCGTCATTTCGCGAAGGTGCCCGGCCAGCCGACGATCCGCTTCGGGCGCGGCGGCGCATACGTGCGGACCTTCGACGTCTTCAGCTTCAGGCGCACCAGCGATTCGGCGAGCGCGACCGCGGCCGACACGCCGTCGACGACCGGCACGCCCGTGCATTCCTCGATCTGCCGGTCGAGGCCGGCCATCCCGCCGCAGCCGAGGCAGATCACTTCCGCGCGATCGTCCTGCACCGCGTGCTGCGCTTCGCCGACGATCGATTCGATCGCGCGGGCCGGGTTCTCTTCCAGCTCGAGCACCGCGAGGCCGCTCGCGCGCACCGACGCGCAGCGCGCATCGAGCCCGGCGAGCTTCAGGCGGTCCTCGATCAGCGGCACTGTGCGGTCGAGCGTCGTGACGACCGAGTAGCGATGGCCGAGCAGCATCGCGACGCTCGCGGCCGCTTCGGTGATGTCGACGACGGGCACCGTCAGCAGTTCCTGCAGCCCTTCGCGGCCATGTTCGCCGTAGCCGGCCTGGATCACCGCGTCGTACGGTTCGTCGTAGCGCAGCACGCGATCCATCACGGCGATCGCTGCGAGGTAGCTCTCGAAGTTGCCTTCGATCGACTCCGCGCCGAAGCGCGGCGTGAGCCCGACGATCTCCGTGCCCGGCGACGCGGCGGCCTGTGCCTGCGCGGCGATCGCGTCGGTGATCGACTCGGTCGTGTTGACGTTGACTACCAGGATTCTCATTGGTGGCTCCGTATGCGTGTGTGTCAGTGGTGTGCGCAGGCGACCGCGATGTGTTCGCCCGAGCGCGCTTCGTAATGCCGCTTGCGATCGGCCGTCAGCCAGTACACGCTGCCCGCGATCGCCGCGCCGAGCAGCCACGAGAACGGCGTCATCGCGCTGAAGGCCGGCACGACGGCGAGCGCGATCGAGATCAGCGCGGACGGCACGAGCGCCGCGAGCGCCTTGCGGTTCACGCCGCGCGTGTAGAAGTAGGCGCCGGTCGGCGCTTCGGTATAGAGGTCGGGCACGTTCACGCGCTGCTTGCGCACGAGCCAGTAGTCGACCGTGATGATCCCGTACAGTGGGCCGAGCAGCGCGCCGAGGCCGGACAGGAAATAGACGATCACGATCGGGCTGTTGTACAGGTTCCACGGGAGGATCAGCACGGCGATCGTCGCGCTGATCAGGCCCGCGCGGCGGAACGACAGGCGGTGCGGCGCCAGGCTCGTCAGCACGAAGGCCGGCGCGACGAAGTTCGCCATGATGTTCACCGCGACCGTCACGATCAGGAACGCGAGGCAGCCGAGCACGAGGCACAGCTTGTTCGGCACCGTCGCGATGATTTCCGTCGGGCTGTGGATGATGTGGCCGTTCAGCTTGAACTGCGCGCCGGCCAGCACGAAGCTGATCGTCGCGAACACGAGGATGTTGACCGGCAGGCCCCAGAAGTTGCCGACGCGCACGGTTTTCGCGCTCGGCGACGAGCGGGCGAAATCGCAGAAGTTGAGCACCAGCGTGCCGTAGATCGCGAGCCACAGCGAGCCGCCCGCGAAGATTTCCGTCCACATCTTCACGCCGGTCATCGGCTTGCCGATCGACATCGCGAGCTGGCCGCCGGTGCGGCTGAACATCCATGCGGCGAGCGACAGCGTCGTGACGAGGATCACCGGGCCGGCGAGTCCCTCGTACTTGCGGACCATCTCCATCCCGTACGTGAGGATGCCGATCTGCACGAGCCAGATCGCGACGAACGTGATCCAGCCGAGCGTGGACAGCCCGAAGATCGCATTCTGGTCAAGCGCGGCGAGGCCCGGCCAGATCGCGGTCAGCAGCACGCGCAGCACGACCGACGCGAGATAGGTCTGGATACCGAACCATGCGATCGCGATCACCGCGCGGATCATCGCGGGCAGCAGCGCGCCGTAGATGCCGAAGCTCATCCGGCTGATCACCGGGAACGGTACGCCGGTCTTCTGGCCCATGTAGCCGGTGAGGTTCATGAAGTTGTACACGAGCACCGCGCCGATCGCGAGCGACGCAAGCATCTGCCACCCCGACAGGCCGAGCGCGAACAGCCCGATCGCGAACGAGTAGTTCGCGATGTTGTGCACGTCGTTGGTCCATAGCGCGAAGATGCTGTAGCGGCCCCACGTGCGGCCTTCGGCCTGGGTGGGCGCGAGGTCGGCGTTGTGCAGCCGCGGGCTCGGCGCGGGATCGCGCGCGGCCGTGTCGGTTCGATGCGATGCGTCGTCCGCGCCGGGCCCGATGCCCGCGCGGTGGATGGCTTCCAGTTGCACGCCGTTGTCTCCTTCCATGTGCGGGGCACGAAACCGGCCGCATGTCGTACGCAGCGCGGGCCGGGCCCCGGTGGACGTTATGTCTCGGATTTGTTCGCGAGTATGGGCGGCGGCTACCGCGATGGGAAATTAAATATTCGGCTGGGCGTCATTTGAAAAATGAATGCAATGGCGCGCGGCCGCGGAGAGGGGCGACGGCACGCATATTGCGAGTCAGCGGGTTCCATCCACATCGACATCAGCGGAGGTGTCATGCAGCGATATTCCATTCGTCACGTATCGCGAGCCGTCTTCGCCGGCATCCTGATCGCGGGCCTGGCGGCAGGCGCGGGTTGCCAGAAGAAGGGCGACAACGGCGCAGCCAGTTCGGATTCGAGCGCAGCGAGCGGCATGTCGGCCGCGCCTTCCACCGCACCGTCGGGCATGCCGAGCAGCGGCGCGGCCGGCACGACCCTGCCGGGTGCGGCTTCCGCGCCGGCCGGCGCGAGCGGCGGCGGTTGACCGGCATTCGGGGGATCGGCGGGCGGCGCGCCAGCTTGCCGCCCGTTCGCCCACCAAGCGCCGTGTCCGTCGGCGCGTGCGCCGAACGGCGCACGTGCGGGGCGGTGCGCATGAAAGATTTGCAAGGACCGTTGTAGCGAATTCCGGCCCGGCGACGACGGCGTGACGCCGACGTCCGCCGGCCGGGCAAGGAGGTGCGATGCAGAACGCGGAATCGAACCCTACCCCGGAAAAGCAGCGGGAACAGATTGCGAAGAGCCCGGTGAAGACGCCGGCGGCCGGCGACATGCCGGATGCGGCGACCCAGGCCGCCCAGACGGCGCAGCGTCCGCTGACGCCGGAGGCCGTTGCCGGGAAAATGCCGACCGGCCTGCCGGAGATCGACGTCGACGCGCACGCGGTCGACAGCGGCGATCCGGTGCGCCGGGCCGCCGGCCGGATCGTCACGCTCGACAACGCGAACATGGCGATGACCGACAACACGGTCGACGTCGACGGCAAAGGCATGGAGGCGCGCACCGGCGCGTCGGAACTGCAGGACAACGTGATCTATTCGAACGCGTCGCTCGACGAAGCGGTCGATACGCCCGACGAAGGGCTCGGCGGAATCGAGAGCCGGCCGTCCGGCAACATGCCGCAGATCGCGACGCGGCCGGGCTGGCGCGTGCGCCATGTCGGCGACGTCGACGTCGAGCACGGCGACGGGACGCGCGCCGAGCACGTGATCTGCCTCGAACGGGCCGACGACTGATAGCGGGCACCGATACCGACGCTTGATACCGCGCTTGATACCGGTATACGACACACGGCGGCCGATGCAATCGCACCGGCCGCCGTGTGTCGTTTTCGGCCCGTTGCCGCGTGAGTTCCTGCGTTATTGCGGCCCCAGCTCCTGCGCGGACGTATCGGCGTCGTTGCCCTGCGCGACGAGCACGTGAATGTCGTTCGGCGTCACGTCGCCGATACCGCCGGACGGAATCGTCAGGAGCAGCCAGTCCGCGTTGTTGGCGATGCTGACCGGCGCGGTCTTGAGGATCGGCGACTTGCTGCCGGCCGTCGTGACGATCACCTGGTAGGTGCCGCCGTTCAGGTAGACCGAATCCTGCGTCGACGCCGGCACGGCATTCTGGTAGGCCGCGCCTGCCAGCGTCGGGCTCTGCGTCGTGATGTCGGTGCCGGGCGGCACGACGTACACGTCCACGTTCTGCGCGTTCGGCGATGCGTTGAAGCCGCGCACGCGCGCCTTGTCCGACAGCAAGCCCTTCGCGTACGGATCGTCGATGACGGAGATCAGCGACGTCGTGCTCGGCAGCGCGATCGTCGTGTAGTGGTGCCCGTTCGCGGCGCTGAACGATTGGGATGCGACGGTCGCGGTCGTGCCCGACACGTCGTAGCTCGCGGTCTGCGTGCCCGAGTCGATGTCGTGATAGCGCGTCACGCCCTTGTATGCGACGCCCGACTGGTCGACCTTCGCGTTCAGGTAGTAGTCGAGGTTCGGGCCGGCCGGCACCGCGTTGATGAAGCGCGCCTGCGGCTTCGAGATGCCGAGTACGGTCCCGGCGTCGTCGCCGCCGCCGCACGCTGTGAGCACGGAAATGACCGAGCACAGGGCCACTATCGTTCGTATTGATTTCATGTCGTCCTCTCGTTCAGGAAACCTGCCTTGCGATGCGGGACCACCGCGCAAAGGATCGCGCGGGGCGCAGCGCCGGTTGGAAGGAAGATGGCTGTCCGCCGGATGGCGGGCGCGGAGATGACGCAAGCGATGTGCCTGTGCGCAGAAAAAGCCGGCGAACGACGGCGGGGTGCGCGACGCGGGGCGTGGGGGGAGCGGGCTGCGCGATCGACGCGGTTGTAAAAAGCACATCCGCTCACCACGCGCCGGGGCCAGCCGGCGTGCCGCACGCTCGCGGGAGCGTGCGCGAGAATCCGGCAGGCGGGCGCGCATCGACGGTCGCGCCGGCGTGAACGTCCGCGCGGGGCGGCGCGCCGGACGAAATGACCTGTCGGACGAAAACGATGGCCGGCGACGGCTGTAAATCTTGCCTGATTCGGCCATCGTTTAACCATTCGAAACAATGTGTTCACCGAAAGGGGCATGATCTCCGGCGATCGAGCAGGCATACTGTCGCCTATGTTGCTTAATGCACGCCGACCGGCGTGCGCTTGCCCTCCATGTCCATTCCAGTCTCTTTTCGAACCCTGCGATGGTTGACCATTGCGGCGACTGCATGCTTGCTCGCCGCGTGTTCGACTGCTTCCGACGTGACCGCGACGTCGAACCCGAACGTATTCACCGTGACGACGCGCACGGTCGGCGTGTCGACGACGTGGGCCGACGCCCATCAGAAGGCCGTCAGCGAAGCCACCAACTACTGCTCGCAGCGCGGGATGCGCGCGAGCATGAAGCAGGAATCGCTGACCGCCGGCCGCCGTGTCGACGCGCGCTCGGAACTCGCGTTCGAGTGCCATCCGACCTTCGAGACGGCGTCGAACCCGCGCGGTTGACCGATCGGCGGCATGATCGCGCCGCCCGCGTTTTCCTTCCCCCGCATGCAAACCGACCCGCGATGCCCTACGGGCACATCGCGGGTCGGCGCACGTCCGGCGTCGGCCGGGCGGGTCAGGCCGGCTGCGCCTCGTACAGCTTCACGCACGCGGAGAAGTCGAGCGTGCCGAGCCCCTGCTGGCTCATCGACTGATACAACTGCTGCGCGAGCGCGCCCATCCAGACCGGCTGATGGGCGCCGCGCGCGGCTTCGGTCGCGAGCCCGAGATCCTTCAGCATCAGGTTCGCCGCGAAGCCGCCCGCATAGCCGCGCGCGGCCGGCGCCGTGTCGCTGACGCCCGGATACGGGTTGTACGCGTCCGAACTCCAGCAGCGGCCCGTCGACGTGTTGATGATGCCGGCCAGCACCGGAGGCTCGATGCCGAGCGCCGCGCCGAGCGCCATCGCTTCCGCGACGCCCATCATCGAGATGCCGAGCAGCAGGTTGTTGCAGATCTTCGCGATCTGCCCGGTGCCGGTGCCGCCGCAGTGCACGACGTTCTTGCCCATGTCGAGCAGCACCGGGCGGATGCGCTCGAACAGCGGACCGTCCGCGCCGACCATGAAGGTCAGCGTGCCGGCCTGCGCGCCGCCGGTGCCGCCCGACACGGGCGCGTCGGCGAGCGGAAAGTCGCGCTGCGCGGCGGCGTCGGCCACCGCGCGCACGGTGCCGGGATCGATCGTGCTGCAGTCGATCAGCGTCGCGCCGGCGCGTGCGCCGGCCAGCACGCCGTCGTCGCCGAGGTAGACCGCGCGCACGTGCTGCGCGGCCGGCAGCATCGTGATGATCACCGAGCCGCGCGCGGCGGCGTCACGCGGCGACGCCGCCGCGGTCGCGCCGGCGCGCACCGCGGCGTCGACCGCATGCGCGTCGAGGTCGAACACCGTCAGCGCGTGGCCGGCCTTGAGCAGGTTGGCGGCCATCGGGCCGCCCATGTTGCCGAGTCCGATGAAGGCGATTTCCATGTGCGGGCTCCGTCGGGTCAGCGCAACGCGATCGTCGTGTTCACGCCGCCGGCCGTCGCGTCGTCGTCGAACCAGCGCGCGGTGACCGTCTTCGTCTGCGTGTAGAACTGCACGACCTGCTTGCCGTACGGGCCCAGATCGCCGAGCTTCGAGCCGCGCGAACCGGTGAAGCTGAAGTAGGGCACCGGCACCGGGATCGGGATGTTGATGCCGACCTGGCCGACGTCGATCTCGCTCTGGAACTTGCGCGCGGCCGCGCCGCTCTGCGTGAACAGGCCCACGCCGTTGCCCATCGGATTGCGGTTGACGAGCGCGATCGCGTCGTCGAGCGTGTCGGCTTCCATCACGACCACCACCGGCCCGAAGATTTCTTCCGTGTAGATCGACATGTCGGTCGTCACGCCCGAGAAGATCGTCGGGCCGACGAAGTTGCCATGCTCGTAGCCGGGCACCTTTACGTCGCGGCCGTCGAGCAGCAGCGTCGCGCCTTCCTTCACGCCGGCGTCGATCAGCGACAGGATGCGTTCCTTCGCCGCCTTCGACACGACCGGGCCGACGTCGGTGCCGGCTTCGGCTCCGGCGTTGACCTTCAGCGCCTTCGCCTTTTCGACGAGATCGGGCAGCCAGTCGCGCGCGCTGCCGACCAGCACGACGACGGAGGTCGCCATGCAGCGCTGGCCGGCCGCGCCGAAGCCCGCGCCGACGAGCGCGTTGATCGACTGCTCGCGGTGCGCATCGGGCAGCACGACCGCGTGGTTCTTCGCGCCCATCATCGACTGCACGCGCTTGCCGTGCTGGCTGCCGAGGTTGTACACGTGCGTGCCGACGCGCGTCGAGCCGACGAACGAGATCGCCTTGATGTCCGGGTGCGTGCACAGGCGGTCGACCACCGTCTTGCCGCCGTGCACGACGTTCAGCACGCCTTGCGGCACGCCGGCCTCGAGCGCGAGTTCGACGAGCTGCATCGTCGACAGCGGGTCCTGCTCCGATGGCTTCAGCACGAACGTGTTGCCGCAGACGATCGCCATCGGGAACATCCACAGCGGAATCATCCCGGGGAAGTTGAACGGCGTGATGCCCGCGCACACGCCGATCGGCTGGCGCAGCGTGTAGGTATCGACGCCGCCCGCGACGTTCTCCGCGAATTCGCCTTGCTGCAGCGTGCCGATCGAGCACGCGTGCTCGACCACTTCGAGGCCTCGGAAGATGTCGCCTTGCGCATCGGGTAGCGTCTTGCCTTGCTCGGCCGTCAGCGTGTGCGCGATCCGTTCGAGATTGCGGCGCACGAGATCCTGGAACTTCAGCATGATGCGCAGCCGCGCGCCGATCGGCGTCGTCTTCCACGTCTGGAACGCGCGCTGCGCGGACGCGATCGCGGCATCGACCTCGTCGAGCGTCGCGTACGGCACGCGGCCGATCGCTTGCTGCGTCGCGGGGTTCACGATGTCGCCCCGTTCGGCGCTTTGCGAGTCGACGAACGCGCCGTCGATCAGCAGCTTGGCGGTGGGCAGGGCGAGGGTGGTCTGGGGAACTGCGGCGTTCATGGAACTCTCTCCGGGGAAACGGTGTGGCGAGGACAAAGGGGGGCTGCGTCCGCCGCGCGTGCAGGCGCGGCGGGCGGCAGGACGAACTGGATTCGATCGAATGCCGGCCGGCGTGCTCAGGCGCGCGCCGGACGCATCAACGCGGTACACGCGAGCGCGAACACGCCGAAGCCGACGAGGTACGCGATCACGTAGTGCGGCTGGCCGCCGCCGGCCTTCAGCAGCGACGTCGCGATCATCGGTGCGAAGCCGCCGCCGATCACGCCGGCCAGCTGCACCGACAGCGAGATGCCGCTGTAGCGGATTTCCGCGGGAAACTGCTGCGCGAAAAGCAGCGATTCCGGCGCATAGAGGATCGGAAACACGACGCCGAGGCCGAGCACGATCGCCCACCATGCATACGACGTCTGCTGCGTGCCGAGCATCATGAAGAACGGCGCGGCGAACGCGCACATCAGCACGAGGCCGATCGCGAACATCCGGCGCTGGCCGATGCGGTCGCTCAGATGCCCGCACAGCGGCATCGTCACGAGCGACAGCGCGGCGCCGGCCGTGATTGCGTGCAGCATCTCGGCCTTCGGCAGATGCAGCTGCTGCGTCGCGTAAGCGAGCGCGAACGTGACGACCATGTAGAACCAGGTGTTCTCGGCGGCGCGTGCGCCGACGATCGTCAGCACTTCGCGCGGATGGCGGCGCAGCGCGGCCGTCACCGGCGATTTCTCGGCCTTGCCCTGCTTGCGGACCTTCTCGAAGTCGGGCGATTCCGGCACCTTCGCGCGGATGAACCAGCCGAGGCCGACGAGCGCGATGCTCGCGAGGAACGGCACGCGCCAGCCCCACGACAGCATGTCGGCTTCCGGCAGCGCGGCCACCGCGGCCATCGCGAGCGACGACAGGATCAGGCCGAGCCCGACGCCCGTCTGCGGCAGGCTGCCGAACAGCCCCTTGCGGCCTTTCGGCGCATGCTCGACGGCCATCAGCACCGCGCCGCCCCATTCGCCGCCCACCGCCATCCCCTGCAGGAAGCGCATCGCGATCAACAGCGCGGCGGCCCAGTAGCCGATGCTGTCGTACGACGGGATCAGCCCGATGATCATGCTCGGCACGCCCATCAGCAGCAGCGTGATCATCAGCATCGACTTGCGGCCGATGCGGTCGCCGAAGTGGCCGAACACGATGCCGCCCATCGGCCGCCCGATGAAGCCGACCGCGAACGTGCCGAACGCGGCGAGCGTGCCGACGACCGGGTCCAGCGACGGGAAGAAGATGCGGTTGAACACGAGCGCGGCGGCCGTGCCGTACAGGAAGAAGTCGTACCACTCGATCGTGGTGCCGGCCATGCTGGCCCAGCCGGCCAGCAGGTAATGCTTCGCGGTGCGCTCGGGCGCCGGCGTCGCGATGGTCGCATGCTCATCGAGGGTGGATCGGGTCTGCATGGTGTCTCCGGTTTTATTGCCCGCGGCTCATGGTCCGCAGGTCACGGTCGAGTATAGTTATGCGCAGATTCACGATGTACCGATAAAGAAACCGGTTGGATGTGCATTTATGCATATCGACGGCCGGCCCGGAGACCCCCGCTTTTTTCCTCGCCGATGCGACATGCCACCGAGCCGGTTTCCGGCAACCTGAACTGGGACGACCTGCGCTTTTTCCTCGAAGTCGCGCGCACGCAGCGCGCAAGCGGCGCGGCGAAGCGGCTCGGTGTCGACTACACGACCGTCGCGCGGCGCATTCGCGCGCTCGAAGCCGCGATGGGCACGCTGCTGTTCGACAAGTCGCGCTCCGGCGGCTTCACGCTGACGGCCGAAGGGCAGCGGCTCGTCGCGTATGCGGATGCGATGGAGACGACCGTGCAATCCGCGTGCGACCAGGTCGCGAATACCGGCGAGGCGCTGTCGGGCCACGTGCGGATCGGGTCGACCGAAGGGTTCGGCTGCTTTTTCCTCGCGCCGCAGCTCGCGCAGTTCCGCGCCGCGCATCCGCACGTGACGGTCGACCTGCTGCCGGTGCCGCATTTCGTCAACCTGCCGAAGCGCGAGGCCGATCTCGCGATCACGCTCGAGCGGCCCGAGCGCGGGCCTTACGTGGTCACGAAGCTGTGCGACTACCAGTTGCGGCTCTATGCGACGCGCGACTATCTGGCGAATCACGCGCCGATTACCTGCACGGACGATCTCGCGCAGCACGCATTCATCAGCTACGTCGACGATCTCGCGTTCAGCAACGAGCTGCTGTACCTGGACCGTGCGGTGCCTGGTGCTACGGCCGGGTTGCGCACGACGAGCGTGATCGCGCAGGTTTTCGCGGCGCTGCAGGGCGGCGGCCTTGCGATCCTGCCGTGCTTCATCGCGGCCACGCAGCCGGCGCTGGTGCCCGTGCTGCCGAACGACGTGGTCGTCACGCGGTGTTTCTGGCTGACGTGCCGCGAGGATCTGCGCAAGCTGCGGCGCGTGACCGCGCTGTGGGATTACCTGCGCGCGGCGGCGGACGCCAATCGCGCGCTGCTGTCGGGGGAGTCGGGCACGCTGAGGTTCGTCGACGAGCCGGCGTAGCGGTCGACGGGCGGGGCGCGACGGCGACGCGACGATCGATCTGGATGACAACACGGCCGGCGGCGATTCGACTGGCTAGCGGGGAGAGGGCAAATGGCGTTGACGCATGCGGGCAAGGTTTTCGTGGTGTGCGTGGTGGTATTCGGCGTGACCGCCTACTGGCTCGCGTCGCGCATGGTGCGCCGACAGACGGGCGGCAAGCGCGGCTCCGGCGGCGCGGTCGCGTTCTGGTGGCTCGTATGTTTTTGCCTGGTGTCGCTGTTGTTCCCGTTCGCGTACTGGATCGGCGACGAGCTTTACGCACTCACGGTGTCGCCGAAATACGAAGCGACCGTCGTGTCCTACCAGTCCGAGTGGGATACCTGCGAGCGCCGCGACAGTTCGGGGCGAACCTCGTCGTACCGGTGCATCAAGTACACGTCGATCCTGGAAGCCGTGATGCCGGATGGCGAACGTATCACGCTACCCGGCAACATTCGCTCGGGCGCCGTGCCCGAAATCGGCGAGAAGATCGATGTCGTATTGCCGCAAGGGGCGCATCAGTGGCACGAACGGAGCGTGCGGAGTGTCGGGCTGCTGGCCGGCGGCACGGTGATGGTCGCGATCATCGGGTATTTCGTGTACCTGATCGCGGCGTACGGGGCCGGGAAGAAGATCGACGGCGCGGCGCGCTTCGGCGTGGCGGCGGTGCTGAACGGACTCGTGCCGCTTGGCGCGCTGTTGATGGAACTTGCCTTCCTGAGCGTGCCGTACCGTTACTGGGCGCACGGGAATCCGCAGCAATGGCCAGTGTGGGTGCTCGCGCTGTGCCTGCTGTTCGCGCTGGCGCTGCTGCCGTTGCTGCTCATCTACGCGCGAACCGCATGGCGGGCGGTGGTGAAGTAGCGGAGGTGCGCCGCCTCGCGATCGCGGCGCGGGGGCGGGCCGCGTCGCCGGCACTCAACCCGGGCAACCCAGCCGATCCGCGAGTTCGTTCAGATCCCTGACGTCGAAATCCCACGCATCGTCGGCTTGCAGGTCGGTCGTCTGGCCGGGCCCGTGCTCGGTCGGCCGCAGCACGAACGCGGTCGACAGCCCGAGCCGGCGCGCGGCCGCCAGATCGCCGTTATGCGCGGCCACCAGGCACAGCTCGGCCGGCGCGACGCCGAGAATCTCGACCGCTTCGGTATAGACGGCCGGCGACGGCTTGTACGCGCGGGCCACCTCGGCGCCGAGAATCGCGTCCCAAGGCAGCCCGCCGTGCTTCGCGACGTCGACCATCAGCCGGATATTGCCGTTCGACAGCGGCGCGATGATGTAGCGCTGCTTCAACCGGCGCAGCCCGGCGACGGCATCGGGCCACGGATCAAGTCGGTGCCATGCGAGATTGAGCGCGTCGATGTCGGCATCGGGCACGTCGACGATCCCGAAACGGTCGAGCGTACGGACGAGGTTCTCGCGATGCAGCACGTCGAGCCGCACGTAGCGGCGGCGGCCGCTGCGGATTTCTTCCATCGACGGCGAATATTCGTCGCGCCACGCATCGGCGAACGCGAACGGGTCGAGCGTCGGCGCGTGGCGGTCCAGGAACGCGGCCGCGCCGCGTGCGACACCGCTTCTCCAGTCGACGATCGTTCCGAAGACATCGAAAACGAGCGCCTTGATTTCGGCAGGGTTCGTCATGGGGATCCAGTGAAGGTCGTTCGATGAGGGTTCACATCGCCGTGCCGCCAGATGGCGCGGCGCCGGTTCGATCGACATTGAATCACGGATACGAAAACGCGGCCGGGGAGGCCGCGATGCGGGGCGCGCGCGCCGGTCGCGCGGGCGCCCCGAAGCAGGGCAAGGGTGCGCGGCGCCGGCCCCACAGCGCCGGCCGCCGCGCCCCTGCGGACCAATCAGCTCTTGTCGTACGAGAACTGGATGCCGGCCGTGCCGCCGGTTTCGATGAACAGGTTTACGAACGCCGGCACGGTGGCGCTGCGCGCCCAGTCGCGCTGCAATTCGCAGAACAGCTGCGCGACGCTGATCATCTGGCCGCCCGCCTGTTCGATGCGGCGCAGCGCGGCTTCGTGCGCGGCGACCGACGTGCCGCCGACCGCATCGACGACCACGTACACCTCGTAGCCGGCCTTCAGCGCGTCGAGCGCCGGGAAGGTCAGGCACGCTTCGGTCCACAGCGCGGTCATGATCAGTTTCTTGCGGCCGGTCGCCTCGACGGCCTGGCGGAACTCGACGTCTTCCCACGAGTTGATGCTCGTGCGGTCGTAGGTCGGATAGCCTTCGAGCGCCGCGCGCAATTGGGGGATCGGCGGCTTGTTCAGCCCGGTCTTCACGTTGACGGTCGAATGGACGATCGGCAGGTCGTACGCAACCGCCGCCTTCGATGCGCCGACGATGTTGTTGATCAGCAATTGGCGATCCATCGACGCGATGGAGTTCACCTGGACGGGCTGGTAATCGATGACGATGAACGCCGCGTTCTGCGGGGTGAGCAGGTGGTCGTTCGCGGGGTCGCGAATCGGTTCGCTTGCCATGGTTGCCTCCGGAGATAGTTCGGGAATGTGAAGGGACACGTCGAAACACGATGCTATGCGTGCAACAACCGGCGTTCCAGTCCCTTAAAATGCCGTCAGTGTTCTATGAATGGAACAATCATGGATGACCTGAACGACCTGTACTATTTCGTGAAGGTGGTCGAACACGGCGGGTTCACGCAGGCCGGGCGCGCGCTGGACGTACCGAAATCGACACTGAGCCGGCGCATCGCGGCGCTGGAGGCGCGGTACGACGTGCGGCTGCTGCAGCGCACGACGCGCCATTTCACGGTCACCGAAACCGGGCGCGAATTCTACGAGCGCTGTCTCGCCGTGCTGGTCGAAGCCGACGCCGCGCGCGAGGTGATCGAGCGCCGGCACGCGCAGCCGCGCGGCATCGTGCGCGTGAGCTGCCCGACCGCGCTGCTCGAATACCGCGTGAGCGAACTCGTCGCACGCTTCATGGCGATTCATCCGCAGGTGCACGTGCACCTCGAGGCGACGAATCGCCGCGTCGACCTGTTGAGCGAAGGATTCGACCTGGCGCTGCGCGTGCGCTTCCCGCCGCTGGAGGACAGCGATCTCGTGATGCGCGTGCTCGCCGACAGCCCGCAGCGGCTGGTAGCGGCGCCGCAGTGGCTGGCCGGGCGCACCGCGCCGTCGGACCCGGCCGAGCTGATCGGCGTGCCGAGCCTCGACTGGGGGCCGGCGCGGCATCACGCGTGGCAACTGATCGGGCCGAACGGCGAGCATGCGCAATTGCGCCACCACCCGCGTTTCGTGACCGACGACATGCACGCGCTGCGCGATGCGGCGATTCATGGCGTCGGCATCGTGCAACTGCCGTGCATGGTCGTCGAGGACGACCTGCGCAACGGCACGCTGGTCGACGTGCTGCCCGGCTGGGCGCCGAAGGGCGGCGTGGTGCACGCGGTGTTTCCGTCGCGGCGCGGGCTGCTGCCGCGCGTGCGCCTGCTGATCGACTTCCTGGCCGAGCACATCCGGAAGGATTGACGGGCCGCGCGCCCGCACTGTCGTGCGACGCAGCAACCCATCATCGCCGCGGCGCCGCCCGCCCGCCGCGCGGCAACCGAGCGTATCCCCTGATGGAAGCAGGTATGTCGATCGTCACGGATTGGTGTTAAATACATTTCGGCGCGCCCTCGCTCGGCGCGCAAACGGGGCGCACCGGGGATCGGCGTAAACCCGGAGCGGAACAGGGCACGAAATATCGATAACGAACCGGGCGCACCAGACCCGGTCGGACAGACGGCAGGATTCACTTGAATACCGAACCGCAAAGTTCTCGCTACAGCCTCGGGCTCGCCGCGGAAGTGCTCGCATCCGAGCAGAGTGTGCTGAGGCTGATCACACGCAACACGCCGCTGCCGGAACTGTTGGTCGAAGTTTGCCGGCGTGCCGAGGCTTTGCTCGGCGACGGCGCGTCGTGCACGATTCTGCTGCTCGATACGGACGGCGTGCACGTGCGCGTCGGCGCGGCGCCGTCGCTGCCCGCGCAGTACAGCGCGGCGATCGACGGCGCGACGATCGGCCCCGCGGCCGGCTCGTGCGGCACCGCGATGTACGAGCGCCGGATGGTCACCGTCGAGGACATCGAAACCGATCCGCTGTGGGCCGACTATCGCGCCATCGCGTTACCGCTCGGCTTGCGCGCGTGCTGGTCGGTGCCGTTCCTCGACGACGCGGGCGTCGTGCTCGGCGCGTTCGCCGTCTATCATCACCGGCCGTGCCGCCCGAGCGACGAGGAAACCGGGCTGTTGCGCGATATCGGCAACAGCGTCGGCCTCGCGGTGCACCAGGACCGGATCGCACGGCAGCTCGCGCGCAGCGAGGAACATCACCGGCTCGTCGTCAACAGCCTGAGCGAGGGCATCCTCGTCGTGTCGCGCGAGGGCGTCGTGATCGCGAGCAATCCGAGCGCGAACCGGATGATCCGCGCGAAGGGCGAACTCGTCGGCCGTCGGCTGTCCACGGTGATCCTGCGCAAGCTGTACGAGGACGGCACGCCGATCGACCCGCACGACTGGCCGAGCCGGCGCGCGCTCGAGACGGCCACGCCGATGCTCGACTACACGGTCGGCTTCGGTCTCGCGGACGGCGACATCATCTGGGTGCGCGGCAACGCGGTGCCGATCGTGCGGCCGGGCGAGACGCAGGCCGACTCGGTGCTCGTGTCGTTCAACGACATCGGCCCGGTGCGCGAAGCGCAGCAGCAGTTGCGCTACATGGCGACCCGCGATGCGCTGACGGGCCTCTACAACCGCCGCTGGCTCGGCGACCGCATGCGCGAGCTGTTCGGCGTGCGCGATGCGGCGGCCGGGCCCGCGCGCGTCGCGATCCTGTTCATCGATCTGGTCGGCTTCAAGAAGGTCAACGACACCGCCGGCCACGATGCGGGCGACGCGCTGCTGCGCAGCGTCGCGGCGCGGCTCGCGGGCTGCGCGGACGGCCGCTACGCGCTCACGCGCGTCGGCGGCGACGAGTTCGTGATCCTCGTCGACGACTGCGACGATCCCGAGCGCCTCGCGGGGCTCGCGCGCGAGGTCATCGACGCGATCGCGAAGCCGTTCGCGATCGCGAACAACGAATACTGGCTCGGCGTATCGATCGGCATCAGCGTCGCGCCGCGCGACGGCGACGACGCCGTGACGCTGATGCGCAACGCCGATTCGGCGATGTACGACGCGAAGCAGCACGGCCGCAACCATTTCACGTTCTTCACCGCGCAGCTCAACCTGCGGCTGCAGCGCCGCTTCGCGATCGAACAGTCGCTGCGGCGCGCGCTGGCGTCGGACATGCTGCGGCTCGCGTATCAGCCCGTGGTCGACGCGCGCACCGGCCGCACGGTCGGCGCCGAAGCGCTGCTGCGCTGGACGAGCCCGGAGCTCGGACCGATGTCGCCGGCGGAATTCATTCCGGTCGCGGAAGACACGGGGCTGATCGTCGCGATCGGCCAATGGGTGCTCGAAACCGCGTGCCGGCAGGCGGCCGAGTGGCGCCGCACGATCGCGCCGGACCTGATGCTGGCCGTCAACCTGTCGCCGCGGCAGTTTCACGAAGGGCTCGTCGAATCGGTCGCCCGCTGTCTCGCGCAAACGCGGCTCGACCCGTCCGCGCTCGAACTCGAGATCACCGAAGGCGTGCTGATGAACGACACGGACACCGTGCTGCCGATGCTCGAAGCGCTCACGGACATGAACGTGCGGATCTCGGTCGACGATTTCGGCACCGGCTATTCGTCGCTCGCGTACCTGAAGCGCTTTCCGCTGCACAACCTGAAGGTCGACCGTTCGTTCGTGTCGGGCGTGCCCGATCATCACGACTCGGTCGCGATCACGCAGGCGGTCGTCGCGATGGCGCATTCGCTCGGCATGAAGGTCACGGCCGAAGGCGTCGAGACGCAGGCTCAGTCGTGGTTCCTGCAGCAGATCGGCTGCGACATGCAGCAGGGCTATCTGTTCAGCCGCCCGCTGGATGCGCACGACTACGCGCGCCGGCTCGGCGCCGCGTGACCGCGGCGCGCTCGCCGGACCTGGCGCGCGAGTGCGCTAGCTGCGAGCGCCGAACCCGCCGGCGCCCGGCGGCGTCGGCGACGGATCGATCTCGACCCGGTTCTTGCCTTCGTGCTTCGCGCGATAGAGCGCGCGGTCGGCCGCCTCGATCAGCACGGTCGTCGGCAGGCCGGGTGCGGGCACGATGCTCGCGCCGCCGATGCTGATCGTCACGATCTGGTTGCCCGTCGACGAATGCGCGTGCCGCACGCGCAACGCCTCGACCGCGAGCCGGATCTTCTCGCCGAGCAGCCGCGCGGCGCCCGGCGACGTGGCCGGCATCACGACCGCGAATTCCTCGCCGCCGAAGCGGGCGGCGAGATCGCCCGACTGCCCGAGACAGCGCTCGATCGTCGACGCGATCTGCTTGAGCACGCTGTCGCCCGACACGTGCCCGTACGTGTCGTTGTACAGCTTGAAGTTGTCGACGTCGATCATCAGCAGCGACAGCTCGCCGCGCTCGCGCGTGCCGCGCCGCCACTCGGCGGCCAGGTATTCGTCGAGATAGCGCCGGTTCGACAAGCCGGTCAGGCCGTCGGAGTGCGTGAGGCGCCGCAGCTCGAGATTGGCCTCGAGCAGTTGCTGTTGCGACTGCCGCAGCGCGCGATAGGCTTCGTCGCGCTGCAGCAGGTTCATATATGAGCGCGAGTGGTAGCGGATGCGCGCGACGAGCTCGATGCGATCGGGCAGCTTGACCAGATAGTCGTTCGCGCCGCACGCGAACGCGGCGCTCTTGATCACCGGTTCTTCCTGCGTCGACAACACGATGATCGGCACGTCGCGCGTCGCCGGATTCGCGCGGTACGCGCGCACGAGGCTCAGCCCGTCGGTGCCGGGCATCACGAGATCCTGCAGGATCACGGTCGGGCGCGTCTCGATCGCGGCGGCCATCGCGTCGTCCGAGCGCGGGCAGTAGTGGAAGTCGATGCCGTCCTCGTCGACGAGCGCGCGGCGCACGGCTTCCGCGACGATCGTCTGGTCGTCGACCAGCAGCACCATCGCCGGCGCGTCGGCGGGCGACCCGGTCGGGCCGCCCGGCGGGCGAGTCAGGTCAATCGTCATGGTCGATGCGGGTTGTTGCGGTTGTTGCAAGGGCAGGCATGGGCGTTGCGCGCGGTCATCGTCGGGCTTAGATCCGCGCGAGCGCCGCCAGCTCGCCCGCGATGCGTCCGAGCGGCAGGATCGCGCGCGCCGCGCCGAGCGTCGCGGCTGCCTTCGGCATCCCGTACACGGCGCTGGTCGCCTCGTCCTGCGCGATCGTATGGTAGCCCTTCATTCGCAGCGCCTTCAGGCCGATCGCGCCGTCGCGTCCCATCCCGGTGAGCAGTACGCCGATCACGCGGCCGGGCCAGTGCTCGGTCAGGCTGTTGAAGAATACGTCGACCGACGGACGATACGGCGTGGCGGCCGGTTCCCGCGTGTATTCGAGCGTGCCGGCGCGCGTGATGCGCAGGTGATCGTCGGTCGCGGCGAGCAGCGCGACGCCCGGCTGCGGGCGGTCGCCTTCGTGCGCGACGCGCACGGCGAGCCGGGTCTGACCGTCGAGCCATTGCGCCATGCCTTCGGCGAACGCGCGATCGACGTGCTGCACGATCACGATCGGCGCATTGAAATCGGCCGGCAGGCTGCCGAGGATCGACGCGAGCGCGCCGGGGCCGCCGGCCGATGCGCCGATCGCGACCAGCGGGCCGGCGCCGCCGCGCGCGGCCGCGCCCGTGACGCGCGTGCCGCCCGGCGCGTCGAGCAGGCGGCCGATCTGGTCGATCTTCGCGAGCAGCAGTTTCGTCGTGTCGCCGGCCGCGCCGTCGCCGAGCCGCGGCGTATCGACCGCGTCGAGCGCACCGGCGCCCATCGCCTCGAACACGCGCCACGCGTTCGCGCCGATGCAGCTCGTCACGATCAGGATCGCGCACGGTCGTTCGGAGCGCATGATCCGCCGCGTCGCTTCGATCCCGTCGAACTTCGGCATGATCAGATCCATCAGCACGATGTCGGGCGGCTGCGCGGCGCACAGTTCGACGGCCTGCGCGCCGTCGGTCGCGACCCACAGCACGCGGTGCTCGGGCCGTCGCGCGATCGCGCGGCGCATCGCCTCGACGGCAAGCGGGAGGTCGTTGACGATGCCGATGTTCACAAGCGGAATTCTCCGGTCGGTTCGTAGTGTTGTTGGAGGTGGGCCGGGTTCATGGAAGGTGCAGCCGGTTCGGCGCGTCCGGGCGGCATCGGCGGCCGGACGGCGCGGCATTCTTTTGGGTTGACGACGCCCGAATGCTGTCATGCGGCGCGGGCGGCGGCAATCGAAAAATTTGCGCATGGTGCCGTTTCAGTGCGTTTCCTCTATGGCGATGCCGCATTGCCTGCAAGCGGGCCAGTCGATCCCTTCCGGACACGCCGCAAAAGTCCGCATGTTACCGTGCCGGCATCGACGAAAAAGAAAGGAGAGAACCGGATGACCGTGCCCGATACCGTCCTCGTCAGCCGCGAACCGTACGCGCCGATCGTGATCGAGCAGGACGGCCGTTTGCTGTACCGGATCTACATCGAGAGCGGACACGCGTCGTTCTACCGCGATTTTCCGGTCGAACCCGACGCTGTGCGCGTGCTGCGCGACGACGCGGAGCGCTACTACTTCCTGTTCGCGGCGCTTCACCATCCGTACCAGTTGAGCGCGACGAACCTCTGCGACGCGGAGCGCGAGCGTTATTTCAGCACGATCCTGTTTGCCGGCCGCGACGCGGTCGAAGCCTTCATGACGGAACGCGATCGTGCCAGCAACGGCGCGGTGGCGAATTTGCTGAGGATCTTCACGCAGGCCGATTACCGGCAACTGCGCGAGGGCCGGTGGTTCGGCGTGGGCGCGGGCACGCCGGCTGCATAGCGGCCCGTACCGCAGCATCGGCCGCGCGGCGGACGCACCCGCTGCGCCTTCAATGGCTGCGCGCGTAGCCCTGGATCAGCGCGCGCATCATCCCCTCGACCGTCGCGTCGCGCAGGTCGTCTTCCTGCTCGGCTTCCTCGACGAGCGCGGCATAGGCGGTCGCGAGCGTCACGCGGTCGACCTCATGGCGTTGCTCCATCAGCGTCACCATCCCGTCCTTCGCCAGATGCGCGGAGAACGCGCGGCTGCCGATGGTCTGGAATACGTCAATCATGGCGGCTCTCCCGTACGTTGCCGATGCTTTTCAGTGTAGTCGGCGTCCCGCGGGCGCGCCACGCGCGCGGGCCGGCCGGCCGACCCGCTCGATTTGTCCGATGAAACACCCCCGACACATGCCGCGTGCACGGTATCCGGCGGCTTCAACGTTTACCCGAACCCGCAAATTGTCGACTTTTTATCGATAAAGTCTCGTGTTAGATTTCGCCGTCCGAGCCCGATGCAAACCGGGCCGGCCGCGCGCGGACGACGTGCCGCGCGTCCAGACACAAGGAGGGGAAATGCTGGTGCTGATTGGGGTGCCGATCGTCGTGATCGGCTTCGCGCTGCGCTTCAATGCGCTGCTGGTGGTCACGATCGCCGGGCTCGCGACCGGGCTGGCGGGCGGGCTGAATCTCGTCGACATCGTCAGCGCGTTCGGCAAGGCGTTCGCCGAGAACCGCTACATGGGGCTGATCTGGCTCACGCTGCCGGTGATCGCGCTGCTCGAGCGCAACGGACTCAAGGAGCAGGCGAAGCGGATGATCGCGCGCGTGCAGGCGGCCACCACCGGCCGCGTGCTGATGCTGTACTTCGTGCTGCGCCAGGCGACCGCCGCACTCGGCCTCACGTCGCTCGGCGGCCACGCGCAGATGGTGCGGCCGCTGATCGCTCCGATGGCCGAGGCCGCCGCGGTCGGCCGGCACGGCGAGCTGCCCGAATCGGTGCGCCAGCAGATTCGCGCGCATGCGTCCGGCGCGGACAACGTCGCCGTGTTCTTCGGCGAGGACATCTTCATCGCGATCCAGTCGATCCTGCTGATCAAGGGCTTTCTCGAACAGAACGGCATCGCCATCGAGCCGCTGCACCTGTCGGTGTGGGCGATCCCGACCGCGATCGCCGCGCTGCTGATCCACTGCACGCGCCTCGCGCTGCTCGACCGCCGGCTCGCGCGCGGCTTCGGCCTGATGACGCAGGAGGGCGCGCGATGATCGGCCTCGAATCGCTGTACACGCTCGCCGGGCTGATGTTCGCCGCGTTCGCGTACTTCAACCTGACGGACCGCACGAACCCACGGCGCGTCGTCAATTTCGCGTTCTGGGCCATCTACGCGATCACGTTCCTGTTCGGCGCGCTGCTGCCGCATTTCGTGATGGGCTGCCTGGCGATCGCGCTCGCGCTGATCGCCGGTTCGGGCAAGCTCGGCCGCGGCCGGTCCGACGAGGCCGGCGAAGCGGCGGCCGTGCGGCGCGAGACGCTCGCGCAGCGCTTCGGCAACCGGCTGTTCCTGCCCGCGCTGCTGATTCCGCTCGTCACGCTGATCGGCACGTTCGCGCTGAAGCTCGTGCCGTTCGTCGAGCCGAAGAGCGTGACGCTGATCTCGCTCGTGCTCGGCACGATCGTCGCGTTCGTCGTCGCGCTCGCGATGCTGCGCGATTCGCCCGTGCATGCGCTGAAGGAAGCGCGCCACACGATGGACGCGGTCGGCTGGGCCGCGATCCTGCCGCAGATGCTCGCGGCGCTCGGCGCGCTGTTCGCGGTCGCGGGCGTCGGCGGCGTGGTGTCGGGGCTCGTGAAGGAGTGGGTGCCGATCGACTCGCCGTTCGCGGTGGTCGCGGCCTACACGGTCGGCATGGCGCTGTTCACGATGATCATGGGCAACGGCTTCGCCGCGTTTCCAGTGATGACGGCCGGCATCGGCCTGCCGCTGATCGTCCACCAGTTCCACGGCAATCCGGCGATCATGGGCGCGATCGGGATGCTGAGCGGCTTCTGCGGTACGCTGATGACGCCGATGGCCGCGAACTTCAACATCGTGCCCGCGGCGCTGCTCGAACTGAAGGACAAGAACGGCGTGATCAAGGCGCAGTGGCCGACGGCCGTGCTGCTGCTGGCCGTGAACACGCTGCTGATGTACGCGTTCGTATTCCGCTTCTGATTCGATGGACGAGATCCTCATGACCGACCGACTCACCCCCGAACTCGCGTCGAAATTCGCGTCGCTCGCGCTCGCGCACCTGACCCGCGAATATCCGAACAAGCTCACGCATGCGCTCGAAGGTCCGCACGACGTGCAGGGGCCGCGCGCACTGCACCCGATCTTCTACGGCAGCTACGACTGGCACTCGTGCGTGCACGGCTACTGGCTCGTGCTGCGCGTGCTCGAACGCTTCCCGGCATTGCCGGAGGCCGAGCGCATCGTCGCGATCGTCGACGCGCACTTCACCGATGCGAACGTCGCCGGCGAGCGCGCGTATCTCGCGCTGCCGCACAACAGCGGCTTCGAGCGGCCGTACGGCTGGGCATGGCTGCTCGCGCTCGTCGCGCAGCTCGAGCGGCTCGCGCTGAAGGGCGTGCTGCCGCAGGCCGCACGCTGGGCGAAGACGATGGCGCCGCTGGCCGACCTGTTCGTGTCGCGCTTCGAGACTTTCCTGCCGAAGGCGACCTATCCGCTGCGCGTCGGCACGCACTTCAACACCGCGTTCGCGCTGGCGCTCACGCTCGATTTCGCGCGCGATACGCAGCGCGACGGGCTCGCCGCACTGATCGTCGATACCGCGAAGCGCTGGCACCTGAACGACGTCGCGTGCCAGGCGTGGGAGCCGTCGGGCGACGAATTCCTGTCGCCCGCGCTGATGGAAGCCGAACTGATGCGGCGCGTGCTGCCGGCCGCCGAATTCGACGGCTGGTTCGCGCGCTTCCTGCCCGACCTCGCGCGCGGCGAGCCGGCGACGCTGTTCGAGCCGGCGACGGTCAGCGACCGCAGCGACGGCAAGATCGCGCATCTGGACGGGCTGAACCTGAGCCGTGCGTGGTGCCAGCGTTCGCTGGCCGGCGCGCTGCCGGAAGGCGATGCGCGGCGCGCGAAGCTGCTCGATGCGGCCGACCGGCATCTCGCGAGCGCGCTCGCGCACGTGGCGGGGGACTATATGGGCGAGCACTGGCTCGCGACGTTCGCGTTGCTCGCGCTGGACGCGTAGCGCGCGAAACCGACACGTTAGTGAGCGACAAACTCCTACCGAGTAGGGCGACGCCCACCGATAGCGCTCTTGCGCACGCGACGTTCGTCATTTCATCGGACGGCGCGCACCCGGACACGTGGACCGCTTTCTTCGGCATCTTCCCGAGTCGAACGATCACGAAAGGGAAGCCCTATCTGCTGCCGTCCGGGCGGCTGAGTTCCCGGCCCGGAAAGCTCAATCTGTGGGCGCTGGAAAGCAGGGCTGCCGTTCAAAGCGATCGGTTGGAGCCGCACCTGCGCTACCTGATCGAACGACTCTCGTTGCCACGTGACGGTCTCGTCGAGCGTATCGAACAAGCAGGGGCGCATATGCGGTTCTTCTGCTACTGGGACAACGAGAATGGTGATCGTGTGCCCTACGTGTCGGACACTACCCGCCAGCTGATTGAATCAGTCGGGGAAGTGATCGAGATCGACGAGTATCGATAGCGTCTAAGGCTGCTCGCGTCTCCGTGACGCCTGACGCGACGCACGTACTTCCTCAATCCGCCCCCCGCCACGGCACGGGCGCGAGCTTGCGGGCGGTTCCCACTGCAGTGCGCCGCCGAGCGGTAAATAGGTAACCGATGGAAGGGTTTTTGTACTAATTCAGTCAATCTTTCGTGGAAGGCGACCGCCTTTGCGTCCCATGCAACACCGCTTTCCATATCAGGGCCGGCGCGCGGCGGCGACGACTCGCTACACTGCCGTACCGGTTGGACGGGCCCCGGCATCAGGCCCGCGAGCAAGGAGACAGAAGAGGATGGACACCCCACGCGCAGCGGTCGTCACGTACCGCGGGAAGGCGATCGAGAACACGCACGTCGCCCATGTGGCGGTCGTCGATGCACGCGGCCGGCTGCTGGCCCGGTTCGGCGATCCGTTCCGGATGACGCTCGCGCGGTCGGCGGCCAAGCCGGCCCAGGCGCTGTCGGTGATCGAGACGGGCGCGCCGGAGCGCTTCGGCTTCGACGACGCGGACATCGCGCTGATGTGCGCGTCGCACAGCAGCGAGGATCGTCACATCGAACGCACGCGCGCGATGCTCGCGAAGGTCGCCGCGCACGAATCGGATCTGCGCTGCGGCGGTCATCCGCCGTTGTCGGACGCGGTGTACCGGTCGTGGATCAAGCGCGACTACACGCCGACCGGCGTATGCAGCAACTGTTCGGGCAAGCACGTCGGGATGCTGGCCGGCGCGCAGGCGATCGGCGCCGCGATCGCCGATTACCATCTGCCCGACCATCCGATGCAGGTGCGCGTGAAGCAGGTGGTGGCCGATGCATGCGGGCTGCGCGACGACGAGGTCGACTGGGGCATCGACGGCTGCAACCTGCCGACCCCGGCGTTCTCGCTGGATCGGCTGGCGCGCCTGTACGCGTCGCTGGCCGACGGCGCGGACGCGGTGGAAGCGGGCGGCGCGCTCACGGACCGCATTCGCGCACTGGCGCGCATTCACCGTGCGATGACCGCTCATCCGGAGCTGGTCGCAGGCGAAGGGCGCTATTGCACGGTGCTGATGAACGCGTTCGGCGGACAGGTGGTCGGCAAGCTCGGCGCGGATGCGTGCTACGGAATCGGTGTGCGCGCGTCGGAACGCACGCGGCAACTCGGCGCGGACGGTGCGCTCGGCATCTCGGTGAAGATCGAGGACGGCAATCTCGACGTGCTGTATATGGTCGTCAGCGAAATCCTCGAGCGGTTGCAGATCGGCACGGCCGAGCAGCGCGCGCAATTGTCAGCGTTCCACCGGCCGCGGATGCTGAACACGCAGGGCGTCGAGTTCGGGCACGCGACGTTCCCGTTCGAATTGCAGGCGGCCTGAACGCGGTCGCCGCGCCCGATGCCGCCGGCCCGCAATCCGGGCCGCATCGGCGCGCGCTACGCGCGTGCGTCGCGAATCTTCGCCAGCTCCCGATCCGACAGCTCGCCGATCTGCGCGAGGTGTTCCGCGAGAAAATCCTTCAGCACGCGCAGCTTCGCCGAGCTGCGCCGGTTCGCCAGATACGCGATGTAGATGAATTCGCCGGTCAGCCGGTTCTGCAGCCGGTAGCGCGGCAGCACGGCTTCGAGCTGGCCGCTCGCGAGCAGGTCGCGCACCAGCCAGACCTCGAATTCCGCGATGCCGAGCCCCGCGCAGGTCGCTTCCAGCAGCAGCTCCGAATGGTCGGTGACGAGATTGCCGGCCGGCAGCACGCTGTGCCGCGTGTCGCCGCGCACGAGCTCCCAGCGCGGATCGCCTTCCGGGTGCACGTAGCGCAGGCAGTTGTGGTGCTTCAGGTCGTCCGGCGTCGTCGGGCGTCCGCAGCGATCGAGGTAGCCGGGCGTCGCGCACAGGATGCTGTCGTTGCGCGACAGCCGGTGGACGACCAGATTGTCCAGGTAGTTCTCGCCTTCGTGGATGTCGAGATCGAAGCCGCCGGCCACGAGGTCGTTGTGGTTGTCGGTGAGCCGCACGTCGAGCTGGATCGTCGGATAGCGCGCGAGAAACGGCGCGATCAGCGGCGCGAGATGACGGCGGCCGAACGCGACCGGCGCGGTGAGCTTCAGCGGGCCGCTCGGCTGCGCATTCAGCTCGGCGACGACACGCAGCGTGTCGTCGAGATCGGCGATCAGCGTGACCGCGCGCTCCAGATAGATATGGCCGGCTTCGGTGAGCGTCACGCTGTGCGTCGAGCGGTGCAGCAGCGCGACGCCGAGCGCCTCCTCGATCGCCGTCACCTTGCGCGCGACCGTCGACGTCGACACGTGCATCTCCTTCGCGACCGCCGAAAAACTCCCTGTTTCGACCACGCGCACGAACGCGCGCATCGCGCCCAGGTGATCGATGCCGGTTTCTCTCGCGCCTTTTTTCATTCGATTCTCGCTGTTGCGTCCCACGCAAAACCGCTTTCGATAATACAGAAGCGAGCTTGTTTTTGCAAAGGCATAGAATGCGAACCCGTCGCGTCGGCAAGCGGCGGCCGGCGAGCGGCACGAGACATTTCAGGAGGGCACGATGGCAGAGAACGGCTTCCGCGTCGAAGCGGATCTTTTAGGTAAACGAAGCATTCCGGATACCGCCTATTACGGCGTCCACACGCTGCGCGCGAAAGAGAATTTCGACATTTCGGGCCGCACCATCGCGTCGCTGCCGTACCTCGTGATGGCGCTCGCGTCCGTGAAGGAAGCGGCGGCCGACGCCAATTGCGAACTCGGGCTGCTGCCGCGGCCGTTCCGCGATGCGATCGCCGCCGCGTGCGTCGAGATCCGCGAAGGGCGGCTGCACGACCAGTTCGTCGTCGACGTCATCCAGGGCGGCGCCGGCACGTCGACCAACATGAACGCGAACGAGGTGATCTGCAACCGCGCGCTCGAAATCATGGGCTACGCGCGCGGGCAGTACGAATACCTGCATCCGAACGAGCACGTCAATCTCGCACAGAGCACCAACGACGTCTATCCGACCGCGATCCGGATCGCGACGTGCTTCGCGGTCGAGCACCTGCTCGAAGCGATGGCGCGGCTGCGCGATGCATTCGCGGAGCGGGCCGACGCGTTCGCCGGCTTGCTGAAGCTCGGCCGCACGCAGTTGCAGGACGCGGTGCCGATGACGCTCGGCCAGGAATTCTCGACCTACGCGGTGATGCTGACGGAAGACATCGCGCGGCTGCAGGAAGCCGGCTGGCTGATTCGCGAGATCAACCTCGGCGCGACCGCGATCGGCACGGGCATCACCGCGCATCCGCAATACGCGGAGAAGGCGCTGGCCGCGCTGCGCCGCATCACCGGGCTCGACCTGAGCACCGCGCCGAACCTGATCGAGGCGACGCAGGATTGCGGCGCGTTCGTCCAGGTGTCGGGCGTGCTCAAGCGGATCGCCGTCAAGCTGTCGAAGATCTGCAACGACCTGCGGCTGCTGTCGAGCGGCCCGCGCGCGGGCTTCGGCGAAATCAACCTGCCGCCCGTGCAGGCCGGCTCGTCGATCATGCCCGGCAAGGTCAATCCGGTGATTCCGGAAGTCGTCAACCAGGTTGCGTTCGAGGTGTTCGGCAACGACGTGACCATCACCTTCGCGGCCGAGGCGGGCCAGCTCCAGCTCAACGCGTTCGAACCGGTGATCGCGAGCGCGCTGTTCCGCAGCTTCAGCCACCTGACGGCCGCGTGCACGACGCTCGCGCAGCGATGCGTGAGCGGCATCACCGCGAATCCGGAACGGCTGCGCGAAACGATGGAGCGCTCGGTCGCGCTCGCGACCGCGCTGAATCCGTATATCGGCTACAAGCGCGCGACCGCCGTCGCCGCCGAAGCGCATGCGACCGGCAAGTCGATCCGCGAGGTCGTGCTGGCGCGCGAACTGATGACCGAGGCGCAGCTCGACGAAGCGCTGCAGCCCGAAGCGCTGATCCGGCCGCGCGCGTTCTGACGCGAGCCGGTTCGCGGTCGTACCGAAAGCGCTCCCGCAGCGGGGCGCGACACATCTACAAACAACGGAGACTCACGATGACACACCCCAGCGAGCGCCCGGCCGGTCCGGCCGGCGGCGCGGATGCCGCGCATGCCGATCCCGATGCGATGTTCGCGTCGCACGAAGCCGGCTATGCGAAGCAGTTGAAGCCGCGGCACGTGCAGATGATCGCGATGGGCGGTGCGATCGGCACCGGCCTCTTTCTCGGCGCGGGCGGTCGCCTGCAAAGCGCGGGGCCCGCGCTCGCGCTCGTGTATCTCGTGTGCGGCGTGTTCGCGTTCCTGATCATGCGCGCGCTCGGCGAACTCGTGATGCACCGGCCGACCAGCGGCAGCTTCGTGTCGTACGCACGGGAGTTCATGGGCGAACGCGCGTCGTTCGTCGCGGGCTGGATGTACTACCTGAACTGGGCGACGACCGGCATCGTCGACATTACCGCGGTCGCGATCTACATGAAGTACTGGGCCGTGTTCACCGACGTGCCGCAATGGGTATTCGCGCTCGGCGCGCTCGGGATCGTGTCGGTGATGAACATGATCGGCGTGAAGGTGTTCGGCGAGATGGAATTCTGGTTCTCGCTCGTCAAGGTCGGCACGCTGGCGGTGTTTCTCGCGGTCGGCGCCGTGTTTCTCGCGAGCGGCCATCCGGTGGCGGGGCAGATGACGGGGCTGCATCTCGTCGCGGATCACGGCGGGATCTTCCCGCACGGGATTTTGCCGGCCGTGCTGATCGTGCAGGGCGTCGTGTTCGCGTATGCGAGCATCGAACTCGTCGGCGTCGCGGCGGGCGAGACGGCCGACGCGCGCAAGGTGCTGCCGAAGGCGATCAACAGCGTGATGTGGCGCATCGCGCTGTTCTACGTCGGCTCGGTCGTGCTGTTGACGCTGTTGCTGCCGTGGACCGCGTACAGCTCGCATGAAAGCCCGTTCGTCACGTTCTTCAGCAAGCTCGGCGTGCCGTACGTCGGGACCGTGATGAACGTCGTGGTGCTGACCGCCGCGCTGTCGAGCCTGAATTCCGGGCTCTATTCGACGGGCCGCGTGCTGCGCTCGCTCGCGATGGGCGGCTCGGCGCCGCGCTTCGTGTCGCGGATGAACGCGCGCGGCGTGCCGTACGGCGGGATCCTGATCACGGTCGCGATCAACGCGATCGGCGTGCCGCTGAACTACATCGTGCCGGCGCAGGCGTTCGAGATCGTGCTGAACATGGCGTCGCTCGGGATCATCACGACGTGGGGCTTCATCGTGATGTGCCAGATCCTGTTCCGTCGCGCGGTCGATCGCGGCGAGATGAAGGCCGTATCGTTCCGGATGCCCGGCGCGCCGTTCACGTCGTGGCTCACGCTCGCGTTCCTCGTCGGCGTGCTGGTGCTGATGGCGTTCGACTACCCCGGCGGCACGTGGACCATCGCGATGATTCCGGTCGTCGTGCTCGCGCTGGTGATCGGCTGGAAGCTGGCGAAACGTGGTGCCGAGCGCGAACGGGCGGCGGCGATGCCGGCATCCGTGCGCGCCGTTGCGGATCCCGCGCAGAACGCGTGATGAACGCTTGACGTCATGCACCGGGGGCGTCGATCCGTTCGCGGGCCGGCGCCCCCGGTGCGTTCGGTTCCGGTTCAATTCACATTCAGTTCAGCCCGGCGCGCTCGCCGACCCATCGGCCGAAATCGCCGGCCATCTCCGCGGTCAGCTCGTGGCCGGCCGCATACAGCCGCGTGTCGTGCGCGACGCCGAGCGCCGTCAGCTTCGCGTCGGCCGTGTCGGCCCACGCGATGGGCAACTTGTCGTCGAAGCGGCCGTGCATCACCAGCGCCTGCAGCGTGCTCAATGCATCGCGCGGCGCGATCAGCGGATCGATTTCCGGCAGGACGCGCCCGCACAGCACGGCGAACGCGCTGACGTCGCCCGGCGACGTGAGGCCGACGCTCGCGCTCATGATGCCGCCCTGGCTGAAGCCGGCGATCACGGTCGGCAACGCGGGGGCTGCGCCATCCCGCGCGCGGAACGCATGCAGCAGCGTGATCAGTTGCACGCGGCTCTCGTCCGCACGCGCCGCATCGATTTCAGGGCCGTTCGGGCCGAAACGCACCGGAAACCACGCATGCTGATTGGGCCCGAATGTGAGCGGTCCGCGCAGGAACGCGATTTCGACGCGTGGATCGATCGCGTCGGCCACGTTCAGCAGGTTGGTTTCGTTACCGCCGACGCCATGCAGCAGCAATAGGCGGGCGGCGGCGCGGCCGGTGGCCGGACGCAGCCGGTATCGAAGGCCGGATTCGGGTTCGGTGGTCAGCGGCAGGACGTCGGTCATTGCGTGGGTCCGGTTGGGGGAGTGATCCGACAGTCTAGAACGCCCGGGGGGGTGAGGTGAATCGCCGGATTGCGATTGATTCTTTCTCACTGGGAATGAATTGACCGACTTGAAAGTTTTTTGTCAGAATCGGGTGCGACCACCGACACACCGGGAGATCCGATGAATTCGACGAAAAGATTTGAAGCCGACGATGCTAAAGCTGAACGGTTTCCCAAGGACGCGGGATTGGGCGCTTGCGGTTCCCATGAACCTCGTCGCAGCGCAGTGAGCGCGAACGAGCCGGCGCCGGAGCAGTGGGCGTGGCTGGCACCTCTGATCGAACCAGTCAACCCGGAGTTTGAAAACGCGCTCGCGTCGCGCCCCGCGATTTCAGACGAGAGCGGATGCATTTGACGTTGCGGCAGCGAAGCGAATGCGCAAACGTTTTACCGGTATTCGACCGGATTGAATTGTCGGATCGAGAAATAAAAGAATGAATATCCAGATCCGATTTGCCGAGGTCGCCGGGTAGGCCGGACGGGACGCCCAGGCCGACAGTTAACGGCCAGTCCAATAAGAACTTTAGCCTTTTCTCCCTGCAATTAACCATTGCGATTTTCTCAATGACCGATTGATTTTCGGTCATCGGACAGTCATACACCATCCCCGATAATTCGGCGCTCACATTCTCTCAATAGACCAAAGGGCGATCGAAACCCGATCGCTGCGGGGAGCCGTGTTCATGACCATCCGTCATCGCATTACGCTGCTAGTCGTCCTGACGTTCTTCGCGCTGTCCGCGATCGGCGTCTACGCCGTGTACCAGACGCGCAAGAGCGCCGCCGAGGTGCGTCAGGTCACCCAGGGAATCGTGCCGAGCGCGCTCGCGTCGGCGGATCTCGTCGCCGACGTGAAGAACATCCAGATCGCGACGATGACGCTCGTCTACGCGCCCGACGCGAACACCGCCGCGCAGGCGCGCGACGAGCTGAAGGCGAAGCAGGCCGCGCTGCGCACCGCGCTCGACGCGCAGGCGAAATCAGCGGTCGGCCGCGCACAGGAAGGGCTCGTCGCACAGGCGAAGGACAGCGCCGCGAACTATTTCGCGGCGATCGACGACACCGTGAAGATGAAGACGGACGGCAAGGCCGAGATGGCGCAGGCGTACCTGTTCGCGAACGTCGCGCAGTATCGCGACGAACTCGAAAGCATCGTCGACACGCTGCGCGTCGAGAAGAACCGCCAGAAGGACGACGCGATCGGTGCGTTGAACGGGATGCTTGCGACCACGGCGACCGCGATCGCGAGCGTCGCCGGCACGGTGATCGTGCTGCTGACCGCACTCGGCTTCGTGCTGTATCGCCAGATCACGCGTCCGCTGATCGGGATGCAGACGGCGATGAGCGAGATCGCGACGAGCCAGGATTTCACGCGCCGCGTGCCGGTGGGCCGGATGGACGAAATCGGCCATTCGATCGTCGCGTTCAACGGGATGATCGAGAAGATCCAGGAGAACGCCGCGCAACTGAAGCAGAAGACGGCCGACATCCAGGCGATGCTGCAGAACATGCAGCAGGGCATCCTGACCGTCGTCGAAGGCGGCGTCGTGCATGCGGAGTATTCGGCGTACCTCGAAACCATCTTCGAGACGAACGACATCGCCGGGCGCGACCTGATGGCGCTCGTGTTCGACGATTCGGCGATCGGCGCCGATGCGCGCTCGCAGGTCGACGCGGCCGTGCATGCGTGCCTCGGCGAGGACAGCATGAACTTCGAGTTCAACGAGCACCTGCTCGTCAACGAAGTCGCGAAGCGGATGCCGGACGGCCGCGAGAAGTGGCTCGACCTGAGTTGGTCGGCGATCACCGACGAGACCGACACCGTGGTGCGCCTGATGCTGTGCGTGCGCGACGTGACCGAGATCCGCGAGCTGACCGCGCAGGCCGGCGAACAGCAGCGGCGCCTCGAGATGATCGGCGAGATTCTGTCGATCAGCCAGGACAAGTTCCACGACTTCGTGCACAGCGCGAAGGGCTTCCTCAGCGAGAACGAACGGATGATCCGCCAGCACGAGCGCGTCGATCACTCGATCGTCGCGGCGCTGTTCCGCAACATGCACACGATCAAGGGCAATGCACGCACGTACAGCCTGCAGCACCTGACGAACATCGTCCACGAAGCGGAGCAGGCGTACGAATCGCTGCGCCGCGCGGACGGCGGCCCCGAATGGAACCGCGACGCGCTGATGGACGATCTGGCGCGCGTACGCGAAGCCGTCGATCACTATGCGACGATCAACGCGGTCACGCTTGGCCGCAGCGGCGAGCCGGCACCGAATGGCGCCGATTTCCTGATGGTCGAGCGCGCGCACATCAGCGAGAGCCTGCGCGTGCTCGACGGCGCCGACCCGGCCAACGCGTCCGACTGGCACGCGGCGCGCGATGCGGTGCGCCGCATGCTGAGCCAGCTCGGCACGCAAGGGATCGGCGACGCGCTCGGCGGCGTGATCGAGTCGCTGCCGTCGCTCGCGGCCGAGCTCGGCAAGCCGGCGCCCGTCGTGCATATCGACAGCCACGGCCAGCGCGTGCGCAGCGAGATCGTCGCGACGCTGAAGAACGTGTTCATGCACCTGCTGCGCAATGCGGTCGACCACGGGATCGAATCGTCCGACGCGCGGCGCGCGGCCGGCAAGCCGGCGTCCGGCACGATCGACATCGCGGTCGGCGTGGGCGGCGGCGAACTGTGGTTCGTGCTCGCCGACGACGGCCGCGGCCTCGCGCTCGACCGGATTCGCGGCATCGCGCGCGAGCGCGGCTGGATCGATGCCGACAATGAAGCGGCGCTGTCCGACGAGGACGTCGCCGAGCTCATCTTCCGGCCGGGCTTCTCGACCGCTCAGACGGTGACCGAAGTATCGGGGCGCGGCGTCGGCATGGACGCGGTGCGCAATTTCCTGAAGCGCGACGGCGGCGATATCGCGCTGCGCTTCACCGACGATCGCGTCGGCGCGCCGTATCGCGCATTCGAGACGATCGTGTCGCTGCCGGCGCGCTTCGCGGCGGACGCTGCCGCGCATGGCGCGGGGCACGTGCAGCACGCGCGCAGCGCGGATATCGGCGCGGCGGAGTGACGGCGTGATCGTGCAGGCATGGATGATCCAGATAGCCGCCGCGCTGGCGGGCGGTGGGGTCGTCGCGGTCGCGGCGGCGGTCGTGTTTCGCGTGATGCGCCAACGGCTCGTCGCGTCGGTGGAGCGCGATGCGCACGCGTTACGCGGTGCGCTCGACGCAGCCGCCGCACGCGCCGATGAAGCGGCGTCGGCGCATGCGCAAGCAGCCGACGCATGGGCGCAACGCGAGGCGCAACTGGAGGAGGCGCTGATGCGCGAGGCATCCGCGAACGGCGCG
Organism: Burkholderia sp. BCC1047; assembly: GCF_902833155.1. Lineage (NCBI taxonomy): Bacteria > Pseudomonadati > Pseudomonadota > Betaproteobacteria > Burkholderiales > Burkholderiaceae > Burkholderia > Burkholderia sp. BCC1047. The sequence goes on from NZ_CADFEH010000004.1 coordinate 210,757, forward strand.
CAGCGCGACGCGGTGCAGGCGTTGTCGGCCGACCGCGCGGCGCTCGCGCAGCATGCGATGAAGATCGCCGACGAAGCCGCGCGTTTGCGTGGGCTCGCCGGCACGTTCGAGCGCTGGCACGAGCAGATGATCTCGCTGACCACGCAGAACCAGGACATGCGCGCGAAGAACCAGGAGCTGTCGGCGATCGTCGCGCACGTGTCGATCGTGTCGCTGAACGCGTCGATCGAGGCCGCGCGTGCAGGCACGGCCGGGCGCGGCTTCTCGATCGTCGCGAGCGAGGTGCGCGGGCTGGCCGCGCGCTCGCAGGAGCTGTCGAACAGCTATCGCGACAGCCTGAACCGCAACGATCTCGTGACGGCCGCGACGTTCCAGGACATCCAGGCCGGCGGCAAGATGATTACGGCCGCGCTCGCGACGGTCGAGACGCTGGCCGGGCAGCTGCATGCACGGATCGAAGGAGAAGCCGCGTGATCAGCGCACAGGCGAGGGCCGGTTTCGAGCGGATCTTTTTCGATGCCGCGCGCACGCGGCTCGCGGCCGGCGGCGCGTGCGACATCCGGCCGGCCGCCGGGCACGCAAACGGTACGCCGGATCAGGTGCACGCGAAGTCGTGCTCGAAGTCGAAGGTGCCCGAACATATGGTCGTACTGACGATCTCCGCGCTGCATTTCCGCCTGCTGCTCGCGCTGCGCTTCAGCGACGACGACGCGACGCGCCGCCATTTCGCCGGTGCGGCGGCGGGCGCGAACAGCCAGCGGCCGCTGACCGACGCGTTCATGGAAGTCGCGAACCTGTGTTGCGGCGCGATCAACCAGGCGCTGACCGCGCCGTTTCCCGATCTCGGGATGTCGACGCCTTACCTGCTGAGCGGCGCGAGCCTCGACTTCATGCACGCGCTCTCGCCCGATTACGTGGCCGCATACGACCTGACGCTCGACGGCGACGTGCGGATCGGCGCGACGCTGTGCGTGTGCGCGAACGCGCCGGTCGATTTCCACGTGCCGGAAACGGCCACGGTCGACACCGGCGGCGAGCTCGAACTGTTCTGACCGACCATCAGGAATCCATCAGATGACCGAAGACCAACCCGTCAGCAAGGTGCTCGTACTCGACGACAGCCCCGTGCACGCCGACGCGATCAAGCGTTTCTGCGACGCGCACAACCTGGTCGGCCTGACCGTGCGGCGCAGCCGGCTGCTGAAGGTGCTGCGCTCGAACATCGATCTCGGCGCGATCCTGCTCGCCGAGGATTACGGCGGCTCGCCGGCCGAGAGCGCGATCATCGCGACGCAGATCGACGCGCTGCGGCCCGAGCTGCCGATCATCCTGCGCCGCGAATCGCTCGCGTCGCGCGACGGGCTGCCCGATGCGCTCGCCCGTGTCGCGTGCGCGGCCTACGTCGCCGACGACATGACGCCGCTCGAGCGCGCGATCGATGAATATCTGTTCGGCCGCGACTACCCGAATGCGCTGGTGCGCGGCATCTCGGAGATCACCGAGGCGCGCCTCGACAGTCTGTTTCCGGGCATGACGATCGAGCACGATACGCCGTGCATCGTCCGCGACCAGATCATCTTCGGCGAGGTGTTCAGCCTGATCGCGCTCGAAAGCGCATGGTGCCGCGGCTACATGCTGTTGCAGACGAGCGAGCAGCCGCTGCTCGACATGCTCGGCGGCACGCGCGACGGCGGCCGCGCGCCGGACTTCCGCGACGTGAACAGCGTGCTCGGCGAGTTGACCAACCTCGTGTGGGGCGCGTTCAAGAACCGCTATCTCGGCGACGCGGAGGCGCTGGCGCGCCATCCGGTGCAGGTGCCGCTCGTCGTCAATCACAAGCAGAAGTTCATCTCGTTCGGCGGCGACTGTCCGCAGCTCTGCTTCAAGTACCGGATGACCGATCCGGCCTCGGGGCGCTCGGTCCGTCTCGACCAGCGTTTCGTGTTCAGCCTGAGCTGGTCGCCGGAGGATTTCCGCGAATCGGTGCAGGACGTCGGGGCGATGGTCGAAGCGGGCGAACTCGAACTGTTTTGAATGTTGAAGTCGGCAACGACGAAAGGGGAAGACGACATGGCAAAGATTCTGGTGGTGGACGATTCGGGCACGGTGCGCGACGAAGTCGCGGGCTTCCTGCGCAATCACGGGCTCGACGTCGCGACGGCCGTCGACGGCAAGGACGGGCTCGCGAAGCTCAAGGCGACGCCCGGCGTGCGCCTCGTGATCAGCGACGTGAACATGCCGAACATGGACGGCCTGACGATGGTCGAGAAGATTCGCGGCGAGCTCGCGAACACGGCGGTCAACGTCGTGATGCTGACGACCGAAAGCAGCCCGGCGATGAAGGAGCGCGGCAAGGCCGCCGGCGTGAAGGGCTGGATCGTGAAGCCGTTCAAGGGCGACGCGGTGCTCGACGCGCTGAAGAAGCTCGCGGGCTGACGCGCCAGCGGGCCGTCGAATGGTTGCGCGCGCAATTTACAGCGCGCCGGGATGTCCGTATCCTGCCGGATGCCGAGGGCGGCGTGGGGCGCATCGTGCGCCGCACGCCCGGCATTGACGAACATCAGGAACGGAACGAAACCGATGGCATCCGAATACGGGCGACCCGCTGCGCGGCACACGGGAATGCAGATCGCGAAGGGCGTCGTTTTTACCATCGTGGGCACGTGCATCCTGATCGGCGTCGCGCTGTACGCGCAGTCGACGCGCGAATTCCTGCGAACGTCGGTCGTCGTGCCGGGGCGTGTCGTCAAGCTGAACGCGGGCGCGCATCATCCGGAGATCGCGTTCACGACGCTCACGGGCGAGCAGGTCGAATATGCGCAGGGCGGCGACGTCAGCGTGCAGGACGGCGCGACGGTCGAAGTGCGCTATGCGCCGGACGCGCCGAAGATGACCGCGCGGATGAATACGTTCGGCGCGATCTGGGGCGGCGTGCTGGCGATCGGCGCGATGGGGGCGGTGTTTTTCGCCGTCGGCGTCGGTCAGTTGTGGTCGGGTGTGCGTGCATGGCGCAGCGGGCGGAACGCGACCGCGCGCTGACGCCCTGAAGCGTGGAGGCTGGCTATCGGCTCGCCGCCGCCGTCGCGAACTCCTCGACGACGGCTTCGATCACCGCCTGCACGCGCGCGGTCTTGTAGAGATCGGCATGGGCGACGAGCCACACGTCGAAATGATTGCACCGCTGCGGCATGAGTCGCACGAGTTCCGGCTCGGTGTCGGCGCGGAAGCACGGCAGCTCCGAAATTCCGAGCCCCGCCAGCGTCGCCTCCACCAGCATCATCGTCGACGAGGTCTGGAACATCACGCGGCCGCGCGACGTCGGCTCGCCGCACAGCGCGTCCCACATCGTCGGCACCACCGGCTGCTGATACATCACCAGATCGTGCCCGTCGAACGCGCTGCCCGCGACCGGTTCGCCCCGTTCGGCCAGGTAAGCGCGCGATGCGTAGATGCCCGTTTCGAGATGCCCGAGCCGCCTGGCGATCAGATCCGGCGATTCCGGCCGCAACGTGCGGATCGCGAGATCCGCCTCGCGGCGCGTGAGGTTGGTGATTTGCGCCGACGTCACGCACACGACGTCGATGCCGGCATGCCGGCGCCGTACGCGGGCGATCGCGGGCACGACGAAGCGCTTGCCGAGCGTGTCGGTCGTCGCGATGCGCACGGAGCCGGCCAGTTGCTCGTCGAGCCCCATCACGCGGCGTTCGATCGTGAGCGACGCGCGCTCCATCGTTTCGGCCGGTTCGAGCAGCGCTTCGCCCGCGGTCGTCAGTACATAGAGGGACGGCGTGCGCAGAAACAGCCGGGCCGACAGCTCGTCCTCGAGCGCGGCGATCCGGCGCCCGACCGTCGCCTGGTCGACATTCAGCTGAGCCGCGGCACCGCGCAGCGTGCCGGTGCGCGCCAGCGCAAGGAAGAAGCGGGCGTTGTCCCAGTTCATACGGACTGATTGTGTCATCGGGCAGGCGGCGACGGACAGGAAACGGTGATGCAAATCTGCATCGGGGAAATGCGAAATTATCACTTTTCCGCATCGCGCACCCGGTCCTAGACTTCCGGCATCTGCATGGAGGTGTCATGTCCGATTGCCGTTCCGTTTCCGTCCCCGTTACCCTCGCTGTGGCGGCCCCGAGCCGCGCGACGGCGCGCGAGCAGCGCCTGACGCTCGCGCTCGTCGCGGTCGGCATGTTCATGGCGGTGCTCGATTCGACGATCGTCAACGTCGCGCTGCCGGCGATGCGCACGAGCCTCGGCGCGACGGTCGCGGAGCTCGCGTGGATCGTCGACGCCTATACGCTCAGCTTCGCCGCGCTGATCCTCGCGGGCGGTGCGCTGTCCGACCGGTTCGGCGCGAAGCGCGTGTACCTTGCCGGATTGGCGCTGTTCGTCGGCGCATCGGCGGCGTGCGGCGTCGCGTCGTCGGTGGCGATCCTCGTGGCCGCGCGCTTCGTGCAGGGCATGGGTGCCGCGCTCTTTTGCCCGCATCGCTCGCGATCGTGCGCAGCACGTTCGACGTGCCGGCCGAGCGCGCGCGGGCAATCGCGGTGTGGGCCGGCATCGCGTCGGTCGCGGTCGCGGTGGGGCCGGTGCTGGGCGGCATCCTCGTCGACGATTTCGGCTGGCGCAGCGCGTTCCTGATCAACGTGCCGACCGGCGCGGTCGCGTTTGCCGGCGCGGCCGCGCTCGTTCGCGCATCGGTCGCGCGGGATGTGCGCCACTTCGACTGGGCCGGCCAGTGCGTCGGTGCGGCGGCGCTCGGCGCGCTGTGTTTCGCGGTGATCGAATTGCCGACCCGCGGCGCCGGCGCCACGGAGGTCCGCGCCGCATTGCTGTTCGCCGCGCTCGCCGCCGGGGTACTGGTCGTCGTCGAGCGGCGTGCGCGCCATCCGATGGTGCCGCTCGCGTGGTTTCGCAATCGCGTGTTCGTCGCGATGAACCTGATGGGCAGTCTCGTCTACGTCGGCTACTTCGGGTTGCTGTTCGTGTTGAGCCTGTACCTGCACGGGCGCTTCGGCTTGAGCGCGCGGCAGATCGGGCTGACACTGCTGCCGTTCGCGCTGAGTCTGTCGCTCGGCAATCTGCTGTCGGGAAAACTGCATGGCCGCGTTCGTCCGGTCACGCTGATGGCGAACGGTCTTGCGATGGCCGCGCTGGCCATTCCGGCGATCGCGCTTGCGCTCGCGCTGCATGCGAGGTGGCCGGTGGTCTGGATCGCCATGGCCGCCTTCGGCACCGGGACCGCGCTGTCGGTCGCGCCGATGATCGCGACGGTGCTCGAACAGGTGCCTGCCGACGCGGCGGGCGTGGCGTCCGGGTTCCTCAACGCAGCACGTCAGGCCGGCAGCCTGCTCGGCGTGGCCGTCGCAGGCGCCGCGACGATACTGTTGCCGGATCTGACCGATGCGCTGTGGACGGTCGCGGCGCTCGGCTGCGTCGCCTATGCGATCGCCGCGCTGGCCGCGAGGACGGCAGGCCGCGCGGACGCCGCGCAACGACGCCGTTGACGCGAGACGGGCACGGGCGTTGCGCATGGCGGGCCGCCGCGTATGCGCGTGCGCGTGCGGCACCGCGGCTGGACGCCGTGCGGAATGTGGAGGACCATTTCGTGACGATGCGGCGAACGGACGGACAAGCGTTTCGTCCGGTCGCGCCGCATCGAAACCTGCCGAACCCGTCAAGCGGAACACCATGGAACCCATTGACCAGACAGCCGAGCCGATCCTGCTGCGCGATGCGCACGACGGCGTCGTCACGCTGCGCCTGAATCGCCCGCAGCAATTCAACGCGTTGTCCGAAGCGATGCTGTCGGCACTGCACGATGAATTCGATACGCTGGCCGCCGATCCGCACGTGCGCTGCGTCGTGCTGGCCGCCGAAGGCAAGGCGTTCTGCGCCGGCCACGATTTGCGGCAGATGCGCGCCAAGCCCGAACTCGACTACTACCGCACGCTGTTCGCGCAGTGCAGCCGCGTGATGCTCGCGATGCGCGCGTTGCCGGTGCCGGTGATCGCGCGCGTGCATGGCATCGCGACGGCGGCCGGCTGCCAGCTCGTCGCGGCATGCGACCTCGCGATCGCGGCCGATACCGCGCGCTTCGCGGTGTCGGGCATCAATGTCGGGCTGTTCTGCTCGACGCCGGCCGTCGCGTTGAGCCGCAACGTCGCGGCCAAGCGCGCGTTCGACATGCTGGTGACCGGCCGTTTCGTCGATGCGGCGACGGCCGCCGCGTGGGGGCTCGTCAACGAAGCCGTGCCCGAGGACGCGCTCGATGCGGCCGTCGCGCGCAAGGTCGCGGAGATCGTTGCGAAGAGTCCGGCCGCGGTGCGGGTCGGCAAGCAGATGTTCTATCGTCAGCGCGAGTTGCCGCTCGACGAAGCGTATGCGTACGCGGGCGACGTGATGGCGCGCAATATGATGGAAGAGGATGCGGGCGAAGGGATCGACGCATTTCTCGAGAAGCGCAAGCCGACGTGGCGTTCGTGATGCGGTGATGGAAGCAGGGAGCGCGTTGCGCGAAGTCGGTTCGCCGCAAAGCAGACGGGCCGCCAACGCGGCCCGCGAGCAAGTAGAACGGCATGCGCGACGACACGGTCACGCACCGCCGCATCGTCGCACCGCGGCACCGCGGCACCGCCGCAGCACCGCCGGTCAGCGTCCGTAGCTTCCCGTGCGCAGCGCCGGCTGCACGGTCGACGCGCCGGGCGGCACGATCGCGACCGGCACGCGGCGCGCGAGCGCGCACATCAGCTCGTAGCCGATCGTGCCGCTCGCTTCCGCGACATCGTCCACCTTCACCTGGTCGCCCCACAGCTCGACGCTCGAGCCGATGCCCGCGTTCGGGCACGGCGTCAGGTCGACGGTCAGCATGTCCATCGACACGCGGCCGACGACGCGCGTCATCACGCCGTCCACCGCGATCGGCGTGCCGGTCGGCGCGTGGCGCGGATAGCCGTCCGCGTAGCCGCACGCGACGACGCCGATCCGCATCGGCCGGTCGGCCGTGAAGCGGCGGCCGTAGCCGACGGTCTCTTGGGGTGCGAGCGTCTGCACGCCGATGATCTTGCTGGTCAGCGTCATCGCGGCCGTCAGCGGCGTGTCGGCGATATCCCGCGCTGCGCCGGTCGGCGATGCGCCGTACAGGATCGTGCCGGGCCGCACCCAGTCGCGGTGCGCGCGCGGATGCCACAGCACGGCCGCCGAATTCGACACTGAGCGCTCGCCCGGAATCCCGGCCGTGGTCGCGTCGAACTGGTCGAGCTGCCAATCGACTTCGCCTTCATCGGCGTTCGCGAAATGCATCATCAGCGTGATCTTGCCGATCGACGGCGCGCTCGCCGCGCGTTCCCACGCGGCGCGGAACACGGCCGGCCGGTAGCCGAGCCGGTTCATGCCGGAATTCATCTTCAACTGGATGTCGATCGGCTGCTGCGGCTTCGCGGCGATCAGCAGGTCGAGCTGTTCGTCGCAGTGCACGGCGACCGTCAGCCGATGGCGATCGGCCAGCTCGACGTCGGCCGGTTCGAAGACGCCTTCGAGCAGCAGCACGGGCTTGTCCCAGCCGAGCTCGCGCACGCGCACGGCTTCGTCGAGATCGAGCAGCGCGATGCCGTCGGCGGCCGCGAGGCCTGGGTAGATCCGTTCGATGCCGTGGCCGTACGCGTTGGCCTTGATCACGGCCCACACGCGCGATGGCGCGACGGTGCGGCGGATGAAATCGAGGTTGTGGCGAACGGCGTCGGGGCGGATATGGGCGACGATGGGACGGGGCATGGCAAGGGCTCGGGTCGGATGTCGTTCGGCGCAGGGTAGCGCGGTGGAAACGGCTGGCCGGGCGCGAGGGCGCGTCAAGCCAGTGTTGAGCGCTATGTTATGGGTGTTCGACCAGTTTTAATTAACGTATTTGTCGATGATTTGGTGGAAATTTTGGCAGCGGCGCGGGCCGGGCGCCGTCATCCGCGGCGTGTGCGGCCGAGTCTCCCGTCTAGAAAACCGGTGCGCGAACGGCACGATGCAGTGCTAAGCTCTCGGCGATCTTGTCATTGATCAATGTAATCATAACGGAGGAGACTTTGATGACGACGTCCCAGCTGTGCCTGTTCATCGTGGCGCTGTTGCCATTCCCGATGACGTTCCTCGCCAAGGCCCGCAAGGGTTACGACAACCGTACGCCGCGCGACTACCTGGCGAAGCTCGAAGGCTGGCGCGCACGCGCGCAGGCCGCGCATCAGAATTCATGGGAAGCGCTCGCGTTGTTCACGGCGGCGCTGGTGGTGGCATGGCACAACGGCGCGAACGTGCATCGCGTCGACCAGCTCGCGATCGCGTTCGTCGCGATCCGCGTCGTCTATGCGCTGATGTACCTGCTGAACTGGGCGTCGCTGCGTTCGCTCGTGTGGTTCGGCGGGATGGCGTGCGTCGTCGGGCTGTTCTTCGCGACGCCGTAAGTGGCTGCCCACGGGCAACGCGTGCGGGCGCTCGTCAGGCGCCGCCCGCGCCTCGTGCGTGACTGTCATTGGATGCGGGCGCAACGATCTTCGACACGAACGGCGGCGCGTCCGCTTCGCTGCGCAGGAACGCGATCAACGGGTCGAGCAGCCGGTGCCGCGTCGACGGATGGCGGCGCAGCACGAAGCGCCATGACGCATCGCGTGCGAGACCCGGCACCAGCGGCACCAGGCGCCCGCTGCGCAGTTCGGGCTCGATCAGCGGCACGCGGCCGAGCGCGATGCCTGCGCCGCCGACGGCCGCGCCGATCACCTGGCTGAAGCTGCTGTAGCGGACGATCTTCGTGTCGAAGTCGTCCGGCAAGCCGAAGTGCACCGCCCAGTTGCGCCAGTCGATCTCGGGGCTATTCTCGTGCATCTCCTGCAGCAGCCGCGAGCGGCAGACGTGCTCCGATGCGTACGGAAACAGTTCGGGGCTGCAGACCGGAAACACGGTTTCCCGGATCAGCACGTCGTCGTCTGCGCGCAGCCGATGCGCGGGCACGTGCACGATCGCCAGATCGACGCTGCTGCGCGCAAAATCCGGCTCGTCGTCGAGCACGACCGCATGCAGCGGGGTGTCGGGATGCAGCGACGAGAATTCCGCGAGACGGCGCGCGAGCCACATCGACGAAAACGGCGCGTTGGCGGACACGGTGAGCCGTTGCGCGGTGCCGCGAATCTCGGCGCACGCGTCGGTGAGACGCGACAGCGCATCGCCGACGGCCGGCAGCAGACGCGCGCCGGCAGGCGTGAGGCTGATGCCGCCGAGCCCCGTACTGCGTTCGAGCAGCCGCGCGCCGAGCGATTCCTCGAGCGAACGAATCTGATGGCTGACCGCGCTGGTCGACACGTTCAGCTCGGCCGCCGCGCGCGCGAACCCGCCGAGGCGGACGGCCGCCTCGAAAGCACGCAGCGCGCTGAGGGGAGGAAGATGCGACATGCGGGGTATTGTAGTTGACTCAACACCCGTTGAAAAATCATCTTTTGCCGCGCGCGGCTGGCGCGGGTAGCCTCGATCCGGTCAATAAAAACGCAACGAAACACCGACCGGAGGGCTGCATGTATTTCGACCGACGACTATGGGCAATGATGGCGGGACTGCGCTGGCGCGTGGCGGCGGCCGTCGCGCTCGGGCTGCTCGCGATGGGTGTCGGCATCCTGCGCTTCGTGTTTCTCGGTCGCGTGCTGGCGCTGGTGTTTTCCGGTGCGCCGGCGCGCGGCATCGGCGAGGCCGTCGCTGCAACGGCGGCTTGCGTGCTGCTGCGCGCATGGCTCGACCATCGCCGCACGGTGCTCGCGCAGCAGACGGCCGGCCGCGTGCAGGCGACGCTGCGCGCGCGGCTGTTCGACCGGATCGCCGCGCTCGGCCCCGCATGGTTCAGCGGCGAACGCACGGGCGGCGTGATGCTGGCCGTCGTCGACGGCGTCGAGCAGTTGCAGACCTTCTTCGGCGTCTACCTGCCGCAGCTCGTGATCGCCGCGTGCGCGCCGGTCATGATCTTCGCGGTGCTCGCGTGGTGGGACGCGCCGACGGCCGCGATCCTGCTCGTCGCGGCGCTCGTCACGCTCGCGCTGCCGCAGCTCGTGCATCGCGCCGACAAGCGCGCGGCGCTCGCGCGTTCGGCCGCGTTCAAGGCGTTCGGCGAGGAGTTTCTCGACGCAGTGCAGGGCCTGCCGACGCTGAAGGCGTTCGGGCAGAGCACCGCGTTCGGCGCGAAGCTGGCCGCGAAGGCGCGCGCGCTGTCGGACAGCACGTTCTGGGTGCTCGCGCTCGGGCTGCTGACGCGGCTCTTCACGGATCTCGGCACCGGCCTCGGCGCGGCCGCGGCGATCGCGGTGGGCGCGTGGCGCGTGCGGCACGGCGACATGAGCCTCGAAGCGCTGCTGATCGTGCTGATGGCCGGCAGCGAGATCTTCCGGCCGCTGCGCGACCTGCGCGCGGTGCTGCACCAAGGGATGATCGGCCAGTCGGCGGCGAATGCGATCCATGCGCTGCTCGACGCGGGCGGTCATGCGCGTTCCGTCGACGCGCCGCGCGTAGCGGGCCTGCGGCCGGAGATCGTGTTCGACGACGTCAGCTTCGCGTATCCGGGGCGCCGTGCGGACGCGCATGCGGCGCTGAGTTTCTCGGTGCGCGAGGGCGAGACGGTCGCGATCGTCGGGCCGAGCGGGGCCGGCAAGTCGACCATCGTGCGCTTGCTACTGCGCCAGCACGACGCGCAGGGCGGTGCGGTCCGGATCGGCGGCCACGACGTGCGCACGCTCGATGCCGACCAGGTGCGCGAGATGATCGCGGTCGTCGCGCAGGATGCGACGCTGTTCGACGGCAGCGTCGCCGACAACCTGCGGCTCGGCCGCCCGGACGCGAGCGACGCGGACATGATCGCCGCCGCGCGCGCGGCCAATGCGCACGATTTCATCTCGGCGCTGCCCGACGGTTACGCGACGCGCATCGGCGAACGCGGGCTGATGCTGTCGGGCGGCCAGCGCCAGCGCATCGCGATTGCCCGCGCGCTGCTGCGCGACGCGCCGATCCTGCTGCTCGACGAGGCGCTGTCGTCGGGCGATGCGGAAAACGAAGCACTGATCCAGCAGGCGCTCGACCGGCTCACGCGCGGGCGGACGACGCTCGTGCTTGCGCACCGGCTGTCCAGCGTGATCGGCGCCGATCGCATCCTGGTGCTCGACCAGGGGCAGGTCGTCGACGAAGGGACGCATGCGGCGCTAATCGCGCGCGACGGCCCGTATCGACGGCTGATGGGGCCGCAGCTGGAAGCGGTCGCCGAAACCGTCGGCGCGGCGGCGGTGGCCGGCGCGACCGCGCGCGCGTCGTCGGCCCCGCAAGTGCGGCCGCTGAACGACGACGCGGCGACGATCGGCTGGCCGGAGACGTTGCAGACGCTGCTGCGCTTCGTGCGGCCGTGGAAGGGCAAGGTCGTGCTGACCGTGCTGTTCGGGATCGGCCGCGTGCTCGCGTTCATCGGTGTCGGCGTGATCGGTGCGCTCGTGGTCGGCGCGGTGCCGACCGGTCATGTCGGCACCGGGCTCGTGGTTGCGCTGCTCGTGATCGCGCCGGTCGCGGCCGTGCTGCACTGGCTCGAATCATGGCTCGCGCACGACATGGCGTACCGGCTGCTCGCGGAAATGCGCATCGCGCTGTTCGCGACGCTCGAACGGCTCGCGCCGGCCGGACTGCTGCGGCGCCGCTCCGGCGATCTCGTGGCGCTCGCGACGCAGGACGTCGAGACCGTCGAATATTTCTACGCGCATACGCTCGCACCCGCGTTCGTCGCGGTGCTCGTACCGGCCGGCGTGCTGGTGTTGCTCGCGTCGGTCGCGTGGCCGCTCGCGCTGGTGCTGCTGCCGTTCCTGCTGTGGGCCGGGCTCGCGCCCGTGCTGGCCCGGCGCGACGTCGACCGGCTCGGCACCGGCGCGCGCGACGCGCTCGGCCAGCTCGGCGCGCATCTGACCGAAACGATCCAGGGGCTCGCGGAACTCACCGCGTTCCAGGCGATCGCGCGCCGGCGCGCGGCGTTCGTCGCCGAAGTCGATGCGTACCGCCGGCAGCGCGCGAAGCTGCTCGACGATCTGTCGATGCAAAGCGCCGCGCTGGAAGTCGCGAGCGGGCTCGGCGGGCTGGCCGTCGCGGCGCTCGGTGCGTGGTGGTGCGCACGCGGCGGGTTTCCGCGCGAGTCGTTGCCGCTGCTGGTGCTGGTCGCGGTGGCCGCGTTCATGCCGGTGGCCGAGATCGGCCAGGTTGCGCGCCAGCTTGCCGACACGATCGCGTCGACGCGCCGCTTGCGCGCGCTGGAGAAGGAGCCCGTGACGGTGACGGACGGCACGCACGCGATGCCGGGCCATTCGGCGGTGCGGTTCGACGCGGCGTCGTTCACGTATCCGGGGCGCAGCGTGCCCGCGATCGACCGCGTGAGCTTCGAGGTGCCGGCCGGCAGCACGGTCGCGCTGGTCGGCGCATCGGGCGCCGGCAAGTCGACGATCGCGAGCCTGCTGCTGCGCTTCTGGGATCCGCAGCAGGGCCGCGTGACGCTCGGCGGCGTCGACCTGCGCGACCTGCGGATCGACGATCTGCGGCAGCACATCGCGCTCGTTGCGCAGGATACCTACCTGTTCAACGATACGCTCGAAGCGAACATCCGGCTCGCCGCGAGCGATGCGTCGGACGCGGACGTGCGGCGCGCGATCGACCATGCGGCGCTCGGCGACTTCGTCGCGCGGCTGCCGGACGGGCTCGCAACGCGCGTCGGCGAGCGCGGCGTGCAGTTGTCGGGCGGCCAGCGTCAGCGCGTGGCGATCGCGCGCGCGTTCCTGAAGGATGCGCCGGTGCTGATTCTCGACGAGGCGACGTCGCACCTCGACACGATCAGCGAACAGCAGATCCGCGCGGCGCTGGAGGACCTGATGACGCAACGCACGTCGATCATCATCGCGCACCGCCTGTCGACCGTGCGCCATGCCGACCTGATCCTCGTGATCGAGCAGGGCGCGGTGATCGAGGCCGGCCGCCACGCGGAGCTGATGGCGCGGCAGGGCGCGTATGCGCGGCTCGTGTCGCATCAGGCGAGCGGGGTCGCGGCGTGAACGACGCGGGATCGGCGCACGGTCGTTCGCCGATTCCGCGCGCGTCCGACAACATGTGCTGAGCCGGGCAGGCGGTGCGGCTGCGCGCGCACGGCCATCCCGGTACGGCGCGGCGTCTTCTTTCCCCGTGCGGCCATCCACTGGCCCGCCACGATCGGGCGGGGCGTTCTGCTCCGCCATTTTCCCGCTTTCCTCCGATCTATCCGCACCGCGTGCCCCGGGTTTGTCTCGACGCATTTATTTGTTGCGGACTTTTTTGTTGTCGTAGTATCGCCATTGACAACACTTGTTTCACTAAGGTCTAATTCGACATCGCATGTTGCGGTGCGGCTTGCTGTCGTCGTTCCGCCGGCCCGGTGGCCGGTTACATCGCTCAATCATGCGGAGAGAAACCATGAGTCGCCGTTCCTTCCTGAAAGCCGTCGCGGTTGCTGCCGCGCTCGGCGCCAGCCTCGCGCACGCGGACACCAAGACGCTTGTCGTCGGGACCGATACGTCGTTCATGCCGTTCGAGTTCAAGCAGGGCGACAAGTATGTCGGCTTCGATCTCGACCTGTGGGCCGAGATCGCGAAGGACCAGGGCTGGAAATACACGATCCAGCCGATGGATTTCGCGGGCCTGATCCCGGCGCTGCAGACGCAGAACATCGACGTCGCGCTGTCCGGGATGACGATCAAGGAGGAGCGCAAGAAGGCGATCGACTTCTCCGCGCCTTACTACGACAGCGGGCTCGCCGCGATGGTGCAAGCCGGCAATACGTCGATCAAGTCGATCGACGACCTGAACGGCAAGGTGATCGCCGCGAAGACGGGCACCGCGACGATCGACTGGATCAAGGCGCACCTGAAGCCGAAGGAGATCCGCCAGTTCCCGAACATCGACCAGGCGTACCTCGCGCTCGAGGCCGGCCGCGTCGACGCGGCGATGCACGACACGCCGAACGTGCTGTTCTTCGTGAACAACGAAGGCAAGGGCAAGGTGCAGGTCGCGGGCCAGCCGGTCAGCGGCGACAAGTACGGGATCGGCTTTCCGAAGGGCAGCGCGCTCGTGCCGAAGGTCAATGCGTCGCTCGTGAAGATCAAGGCCGACGGCCGCTACGCGCAGATCTACAAGAAGTGGTTCGGCGCCGAGCCGCCGAAGATGTGAGCGTGATCATGCGCGATGGCGCGGCCGGGCGGCCGCGCCGGTCTTGAATCGAACGGGGAGCGACAAGTGAATTTCGATTGGTCGGCGATCTGGGCGGCGTTGCCGGACCTGATGGACGGGGTCCGGTTGACGGTGTTCATCGCATTACTGGGGCTGGTGGGCGGCTTCATCGTCGGGATGATCGCGGGCATGTTCCGCGCATACGGACCGAAGGCGATGAACGTGCTCGCACAGGTCTATATTGAGTTGATTCGCGGCACGCCGATCGTCGTGCAGGTGATGTTCCTGTATTTCGCGCTGCCGCTGCTCGCGCATATCCGCATCGACGGCCTGACGGCCGCGATCATCGCGATCACGGTGAATTCCGGCGCGTATCTCGCGGAAGTGGTGCGCGGCGCGCTGCTGTCGATCCCGAAGGGGCTGACGGAAGCGGGGCTCGCGATGGGGCTGTCGATGCCGCGCGTGCTGCTGAAGATCGTCGGGCCGCTGGCGTTCCGACGGCTGATTCCGCCGCTCGGCAACCAGTGCATCGTGAGCCTGAAGGACACGTCGCTGTTCATCGTGATCGGCGTGGGCGAGCTGACGCGCAAGGGGCAGGAAATCATCGCGGGCAATTTCCAGGCGGTCGAGATCTGGAGCGCGGTGGCCGTCATCTACCTGATTCTGACCGGCGCGATGACGCTGACGCTGCGGATCGTCGAAAAGCGGATGAAAATCTTATGAGCATGATCGAATTCCAGAACGTGTCGAAGAGCTTCGGCCACGTGCCGGTGCTGAAGAACATCGACCTGAGGATCGACGCGGGCGAGGTGGTCGTCGTGGTCGGCCCGTCGGGCTCCGGCAAATCGACGATGCTGCGCTGTATCAACGCGCTCGAGAAAATCACCGGCGGCGAGCTGCTGGTCGACGGCCAGAGCGTGCGCGGCAACGCGACGACGATCCGCAACATCCGGCTCGAAGCCGGCATGGTGTTCCAGCAGTTCAACCTGTTCCCGCAAATGACCGCGCTCGAGAACGTGATGTTCGGGCCGATGCAGGTGCGCGGCGCGTCGCGCGCCGACGCGCGCGACCAGGCGATGGCGTTGCTTGACAAGGTCGGCCTCGAATCGCGCGCGAATCATTATCCGTCGGAGCTGTCGGGCGGCCAGCAGCAGCGCGTCGCGATCGCGCGTGCGCTCGCGATCCGGCCGCGGCTGATGCTGTTCGACGAGCCGACGTCGGCGCTCGATCCGGAGTTGCGCCACGAAGTGCTGAAAGTGATGCAGGATCTCGCGACCGAAGGGATGACGATGATCGTCGTCACGCACGAGATCGGCTTCGCGAAGCGGGTCGGCACGCGGCTGCTGTTCATGGATCAGGGCGGCATCGCCGAGGACGGCCATCCGGTCGACCTGATCGACCGGCCGCCGACGCCGCGCCTGAAGGAATTCCTGAAACACGTGTCCTGAACGGAACCGAACCCTCCGACATGCCGCTTTCCCTTTCTGCCGTCATCGCCGGCACGCCGTTCGACATCGGTGTGCGCCTCGGCGAGCTTGCCCGCCCGATATTCGACGCGTATATGCAGCAGAGCAGCGCATGGCAGGCCGTGCGCCGCTGGCGCGGCCATCCGTTCGTCGATGCGCTACGACAGGCCGCGCTCGCCGCGTATCCCGACCTCGTCGCGGAACTGGACGGGATCGCGGCGGGCGTCGATTGGCACGCCGACGACATCTTCCTGTGGAATTGCCGCGGCGAGCTGATCCACAACGCGCCGGACGGCTGCACGACGCTCGCCGCGCGCGATGCGAACGGCACGCGCTGGATCGCGCACAACGAGGACGGCGATCCGTACCTGCGCGAACGCTGCCTGCTCGTCGACGTGCAGCCGCAGGGAAAGCCCGGCTTCATCAGTTTCTACTACCCCGGCTCGCTGCCGGGCCATACGTTTGCCGCGAACCGCGCGGGCATCGCGCAGGCGATCAACAACCTGCGGATCCGCACGCCGGCGCCGGGCGTGCCGCGCATGGTCCTCGCGCGTGCGGTGCTCGACGCGACGTCGCTCGACGCGGCGGCCGACGTGCTGCGATCGCATGCGCGCGCGAGCGGCTTTCATCACACGATCGGTGCGACCGGCGATGCGCGCGTGCTGAGCATCGAGGCGAGCGTCGCACGTTGTTCGATCGTCGACGTCGCGCACCTCGGCGGCCACGCGAATCATCTCGTGCATCCGGGGTGCGACACGGAAGCGCAGATCGTCACGCAGTCGTCGGCCGACCGCCAGCGCCGCGTCGACGCGTTGACGCCCGGCATCGACACGATCGACGAAGCCGCACTGTTGCGCGTGCTCGGCGATCGGGCGCCGGAAGGGCTGCCGATCTATCGCGACGATCCGGCCGATCCCGACGACGAGAACACGCTCGCGACCGCGGTGTTCGCGATTCATCACACCGCGATCGACTTCACCGTTCATCAACACGGCACGCAGCGCTTCGCGACGCGCATCGTGCCGTCCGGACACGCATCCAGCGCGTCCTGATCCATGAGGCCACGCATGACGACCGTTTTCCATCGCGCCCCGCGCGCCACCTTGCCCGTTGCCGTCGCAGGCGACGGCATCGAGATCATCGATTCGACCGGTAAACGCTATATCGACGCGTGCGGCGGCGCGGCCGTATCGTGTCTCGGTCACAGCAACCAGCGCGTGATCGACGCGATCAAGCGGCAGGCACAGCAATTGCCCTACGCGCATACGTCGTTCTTCACGACGGAAGTGGCCGAGGAACTGGCCGACCGGCTCGTCGACGCCGCGCCGGCCGGGCTCGACCACGTGTATTTCGTGTCGGGCGGCTCCGAGGCGATCGAGGCCGCGCTGAAGCTCGCGCGCCAGTATTTCGTCGAGAAGGGCGAGCCGCAGCGCCGTCATTTCATCGCGCGACGCCAGAGCTATCACGGCAATACGCTCGGCGCGCTCGCGATCGGCGGCAACGCATGGCGGCGCGAGCCGTTCCTGCCGCTGCTGATCGAAGCGCACCACGTGAGCCCGTGCTATGCGTACCGCGACCAGCAGGCCGGTGAAACCGACGAAGCGTACGCGCAGCGTCTCGCCGACGAGCTCGAACGGAAGATCGTCGAACTCGGCGCGGAAAACGTCGCGGCGTTCGTCGCGGAAACGGTGGTCGGCGCGACGGCCGGCGCGGTGCCGCCGGTGCGCACGTACCTGAAGAAGATTCGCGCGGTGTGCGACAAGTACGGCGTGCTGCTGATTCTCGACGAGATCATGTCGGGGATGGGGCGCACGGGCTACCTGTATGCATGCGACGAAGACGGCGTCGCGCCCGATCTGCTGACGATCGCGAAAGGGCTCGGCGCGGGCTACCAGCCGATCGGGGCGACGCTCGTCAGCGACCGCATCTATCGCACGATCGTCGACGGCTCCGGCTTCTTCCAGCACGGTCACACGTACCTCGGCCACGCGACCGCCTGCGCGGCCGCGCTCGAAGTGCAGCGCGTGATTGCGGAAGACAAGCTGCTCGACAACGTGAAGGCGCGCGGCGAGCAGTTGCGTGCGTCGTTGCGCGAGCACTACGGCGCGCATCCGCATGTCGGCGACGTGCGCGGCCGCGGGTTGTTCGTCGGCGTCGAACTCGTGCGCGATCGCGACACCAAGGAGACGTTCGACCCCGCGCTGAAGCTGCATGCGGCGGTCAAGCGCGAAGCGATGCAGCGCGGGTTGATGGTGTATCCGATGGGTGGCACGATCGACGGCGTGAACGGCGATCACATCCTGATCGCGCCGCCGTTCGTCTGCACCGCGCAGCAGATCGACACGATCGTCGAGCGGCTGTCCGGCGCGATCGGCGCGGCGCTCGCGTCGGCCGGCGCGTAAATCGACCTCACCGATTCCTCACCATGACAGACAGACTGCCTCCTTTCGATCCCGCGTCGGCCACCGACGAACAGAAGGCCGTGCTCGCCGATATTCTCAGCGGCCCGCGCGGCAATCTGAACGGGCCGTTTCTCGGCTGGATCACGAGCCCCGAACTGGCCCAGCACGCGCAGAAGCTCGGCGCGTTCTGCCGCTATCGCACCGGGCTGCCGCTGCGGCTGTCGGAGCTTGCGATTCTCGTGACGGCCGCGCGCTGGCGCTCGCAGGCCGAGTGGCACATCCATCATCCGATCGCGCTCGAGGCCGGCGTGCCGGCCACGACGGCCGACGCGATCCGGCTGGGCGTCGCGCCCGCATTCGAATCGGACGACGACGCGCTGATCCATGCGTTCGCCACCGAGCTGTACGACACGAAGCGCGTGAGCGATGCGACGTTCGCGCGTGCGCAGGCGCGCTTCGGCCACGAGACCGTGGTGAACCTCGTCGCGCTGCTCGGCTATTACGCGCTCGTCGCGATGACGCTCAACACGTTCGGTATGCGCGCAGACGGACAAACTGATTTGCCGTTTCCGGAATAATCGCTGCTGGCGCGTGCGTCGGTAGCCTGCCGCGCATGCATGCAGATTGCCCGAAAAGCCCGTATACGCGGGCTTTTCGGCGTTTCGGAACGGATCGCTCGGCTATCTCCCCGCGTTGTAAAACGTACACCGCACGACTGCACCGTCAGAGCAGGAAATTTTCCCCGTCTCTAGAATTTCTTCGAAAGAGCTACGGGGGAAATATCGATGCGCTGGGTCCTGTTGATCGTGTTCATTGCGTGTGTCGCGTACACGCATCGGCGCGGCAAGGTTCGGCACCGGTTGTTCAGGCAACTATCCGACCACTCGACCTTTACCGCACCGCTGAACTGCTTTTCGTACGCGTTCTCGTCGGTGCCGACCACGCCGTTTCTCGATACCGATCATTTTCCGGAGCTCGTGGTGCTGCAGCGCGAATGGCGCACGTTTCGCCGCGAAGCGCTCGCGTTGCACGACGCGAGCCGGATCAAGGCGTCGGGCGAGTACAACGACATCGGCTTCAATTCGTTCTTTCGCCACGGCTGGAAGCGGTTCTACCTGAAGTGGTACGACGCGCCGCATCCGTCCGCGCAGGCATTGTGTCCGCGCTCGGTCGAGATCCTGTCGCGGATGCCGTCGATCAAGGCGGCGATGTTCGCGCAGTTGCCGCCGGGCGGGAAGCTCGGCCTGCACCGCGATCCGTATGCGGGCTCGCTGCGCTATCACCTCGGGCGCGATACGCCGAACGACGATGCGTGCCGGATCGTCGTCGACGGCGAAGCGTATGCGTGGCGCGACGGCGACGCCGTGATGTTCGACGAGACGTACCTGCACTGGGCCGAAAACCGCACCGCGCACGATCGCGTGATCCTGTTCTGCGACGTCGCGCGCCCGATGAAATATCGGTGGGCGCAGCGCATCAACGATGCGGTCGGGCAACTGCTGATGCGCGCGGCCGCATCGCCGAACGAAACGGGCGATCGCACGGGCGGGCTCAATCGCGCGTTCCGGTACCTGTATGCGATTCGCCGCGCCGGCAAGCGGCTGAAGGCGTGGAATCGCACCGTGTACTACATCGTCAAGTGGCTGCTGTTCGGCGGGATCGCGGTCGCGATTTTCTGGATCTGACGACGGGCGAGAGTGGACGGTTGCTTTCCGTCTGACGATAGCGCGCGCGGCCTCCCACGGGCCGACGGCCTTGCGCCGCCGTCAATGCAACCAAATGTATTCGTGCGAGATCAACGCGCATTGGCCGCGTATGATGGCTTGTTCACATCGATAGGTCGGTGAGCAAGCATGACGAGTACCCGTAAAACCATGATGATCGCCGGCGGGCTCCTGGTCGCAGCGGCCGGCACCGCGTACGTGATGCTCCTGCGCGCGGACCACCGTGCGATCGAAGACGCCGGCATCGCCGATTCGGCCGCACCGGTGGCCGCGGCGCCCGCGAGCAACGATCACGCGGTGCAGGGCGCGATCGCGCCGCCGCCACCGGCTGCTGCGACAGCACCGAAACAGGCGGCTGCCGCGCCGTCTCCCGCCGCACCAGCCGCACCAACACCCGCGCCGGCCGCAACCGCGCGCGTCGCCGCCGCGCCTGCGCCGGCCCCCGCGGTCCCGGTCGTCAGCGACAAGCCGCAACTCGTGACGAAGCCGGCTGCGCCGCCGCCGAAGGTCAATGTCGTGACGGTGGATGCGCAGGATTCGACCCCATCGGCACCGGCCCCGGCCGCGAAATCCGCTCAGTCCATGCCACCCGCGCAAGTCGCGCAACGCGCGCCGCGCAAGCGCGACGGCCTCGAACGCCACGCCACCGCCGCGCCGCCGGCCGCGACGAAATCCGAAACGCCGGAGACCGCCGCGCTCGTCAGGGAGTCGGCGAAGCTCGATCCGTCGTTGCCGCCGCCGTCGATGTCATCGGTATCTTCAATGCCGGCGAGCACCGGTTCATATCGGCAGGGCGGTTCGTCGTCCGGCGCGAATCCGGTAGCGGCCGCGATGACCGAGCAACTGGTCAGGCAGTCGAGCAGTTTCAAGTCGACGGCGCCTGCGCCGGCGGATGGCGGCCCGAGCGCGACCAAGTAACCGCGAACGCCTTCGGCATAAAAAGCGCCCCGCACGCCGACCAAAGCATGCGGGGCCAAGAGAGACAAACTTTGATGTCGTCGGGGCTGACGTCCGTCAGGCGGCGACCGCTTCCTCGGCTTGCGGCTGAGCGGTCGTCACGGGCGCGGCCACGTCCTGCCGGATCAGGTGATCGAATGCGCCGAGCGACGCCTTCGCGCCTTCGCCGACCGCGATCACGATCTGCTTGAACGGCACCGTGGTCACGTCGCCGGCCGCGAACACGCCGGGCACCGACGTCGCGCCGCGCGCATCGACGACGATCTCGCCGTGCTTCGACAGTTCGACCGTGCCTTTCAGCCATTCGGTGTTCGGCACGAGGCCGATCTGCACGAACACGCCTTCGAGCTCGATGCGCTGCGTGTCGCCCGAGCGCAGATCCTTGTACACGAGCCCGTTCAGCTTGCTGCCGTCGCCGGTCAGCTCGGTCGTCTGCGCCTGCGTGACGATCGTCACGTTCGGCAGGCTGCGCAGCTTGCGCTGCAGCACTTCGTCCGCGCGCAGTTGCGTGCCGAATTCGATCAGCGTGACGGCCTTCACGATGCCGGCGAGGTCGATCGCGGCCTCGACGCCCGAGTTGCCGCCGCCGACCACCGCGACGCGCTTGCCCTTGAACAGCGGGCCGTCGCAGTGCGGACAGTACGCGACCCCGCGGTTGCGGTATTCGCGCTCGCCCGGCACGTTGATTTCGCGCCAGCGTGCGCCGGTCGCGAGGACGATCGTCTTTGCTTTCAGCACCGCGCCGTTCGCGAGGCGGATCTGGTGCACGTCGCCCGGAATCAGCGCGTCGGCGCGCTGCACGTCCATGATGTCGACGTCGTATTGCTTCACGTGCTGTTCGAGTGCGGTCGCGAACTTCGGCCCTTCGGTTTCCTGCACCGACACGAAATTCTCGATCGCCATCGTGTCCAGCACCTGGCCGCCGAAACGCTCGGCCACGACACCCGTTGCGATGCCCTTGCGTGCCGAGTAGATCGCCGCGGCCGCGCCTGCCGGGCCGCCGCCGACGATCAGCGTGTCGAACACCGGCTTGTTTTCGAGCGACTTCGCCGCGCGTTCGCTGGCGCCCGTGTCGAGCTTCGCGAGGATTTCCTTCACGCTGCTGCGGCCCTGACCGAACGATGCACCGTTCAGGAACATCGTCGGCACGGCCATGATCTGGCGCGATTCGACTTCATCCTGGAACAGCGCGCCGTCGATCGCGACGTGGCGGATGCGCGGGTTGATCAGCGACATCACGTTCAGCGCCTGCACGACTTCGGGGCAGTTCTGGCACGACAGCGAGAAATACGTTTCGAATGCGTAGTCGCCGTCGAGCGCGCGAATCTGTTCGATCACGTCGTCGTCGAGCTTGATCGGATGGCCGCCCGTCTGCAGCAGCGCGAGCACGAGCGACGTGAATTCATGGCCCATCGGGATGCCGGCGAAACGGATGCCGGGTTCGCCGATCGAGAACGACGGCTTGCGCTCGGCGTCGTCGCGGCGTTCGGCCACGGTCACGCGATCCGTCAGCGACGCAATCTCGTTCAGCAGCGCCAGCAGTTCCTGCGATTTCGCGCTGTCGTCGAGCGAGGCGACGAGTTCGATCGGGCGCGTGATCTTTTCGAGGTACGCTTTGAGTTGGTTCTTGAGATTGGCGTCGAGCATGGCGTTTCGGATTCCGTATTGATGATGCTGGTCGGGCACGTCGTGCCGGAGGAGGGCGCGGGCCGCGCGAGGCGGCCCGTGGTGATGCGTGTCGCGCGCCCCGTGCGAGGCGCGCGGTGACCGTTAGATCTTGCCGATCAGGTCGAGCGACGGGGTCAGCGTTTCCGCACCCGGCGTCCACTTGGCCGGGCACACTTCACCCGGATGAGCGGCGATGTATTGCGCGGCCTGGACCTTGCGCAGCAGTTCACCTGCGTCGCGGCCGATGCCGTTGTCGTGGATTTCGCACAGCTTGATCTCGCCTTCCGGGTTGATCACGAACGTGCCGCGCAGCGCCATCCCTTCTTCCTCAATCAGTACGTCGAAGTTGCGCGACAGCGTGAGCGTCGGGTCGCCGATCATCGGGTACTTGATCTTGCCGATCGTGTCCGACGTGTCGTGCCAGGCCTTGTGCGTGAAGTGCGTGTCGGTCGACACGCCGTAGATTTCGACACCCAGCTTCTGGAATTCCGCGTAACGGTCGGCGAGGTCGCCCAGTTCGGTCGGGCAGACGAACGTGAAGTCGGCCGGGTAGAACACGACGACGGACCACTTGCCCTTGAAGTTCTCTTCCGAGACGGGCACGAATTCGCCGTTGTGGTAAGCGGTTGCCTTGAACGGCTTGATTTGGGTGTTGATGATCGGCATCTGGACAATTCCTTTTCGGAAGGGGTGAGTGGAGTGTTGCCAGTATCCGGGTTCACCCTGAACTTGTGAAATTGCTTGTTTCAATCCGGGGCATCGGGATTTTCTATCTGCTTCCGGCCCTTGATTGGCGGGGGTGGGGAGGAGGACGTTGACGTGGGGGGGCGCCCGCTTGGCATGAGCGCGGCTACGCTCGCGTACGCCGGCTTAGATCTGATACGGCACGCGAACGCCGGGTTCGGAGGCGGGAAAGTCCTTCGTGTTGCGCGATACGAGCAGCAGACCGTTCACTTGCGCCGATGCCCACACGATCGCGTCGGGCAGGCGTATGCGGCGGTCCTTGCGAATCGTCACGGCGCGATTCGCAACCGTGCTGTCGAGCGCGATGACATCGAACGACGAGAGCCAGGCGCGAATGGGTGCCTCGTCACTTGCGGACGCCCCGACGAGGACTTCCATCCACGAGATCATGCTGATTGCGCGATAGTCGTAGCGGCCCAGCTCCGCACGGGCGGATTCCACGCCGCCCAGATAATCGATCAGGATGTTGGTGTCGAAAAGGGCTTTTACCATTCCGAGCGCAATTCCTCTTGATAGGCGAGCCCGTCGATCGTGCGATCTTTCCAGAGACCGAAGACGTCGTCGGCAAGCCGGTGCTTGTTCAGGGCAATGTAGGCGTCGATCGCGTCGCGAATGATGGCGGCGCGGGGACGGTGTTGAGTCTCGACGATGACGGCCAACTCGTCGAGTTGGCCATCCGACAGATCGACCAGAATCCGGCTCATGGCAACCTCCGATATATGATATGCATATCATATATGCCAAGTTGAAAGCACGCAAGGCTCCCGGCAGGACGACGCGTCTATGGGGCCCGCTCAAATCCCCGCCATCTTCCGCAACCACGCCGCCAGCCGCCGCGCCCCGTCCGGCATGTCCGCGTCCTCGCGCGTGCACAGGTAGTAGTCGCGCCCGTCGTCGAGCGCGTGATCGAACAGCTGCACGAGCTCGCCGTTGGCCAATTCGCGCTGGACCAGCGGCGCGCGCAGCAACGCCGCGCCGAGATCCGCGCGGGCGGCGCTCAGCGTGAGCTGCCCATCCTCGAACATCGGCCCCACCGCGTGCGACACGTGCCGCACGCCGGCGCCCTGCAGCCAGTTGACCCACGTGCTGCGATCCTCGTCGTGCACGAGCGGCGCGCGCGCGAGATCGGCCGGCGTGCGGAACGGCCCGTGACGCTTCAGGAACGACGGGCTGCACATCGGCACCATCGCGCCCGGCAGCAGCCGCTCGCAGCGATAGCCGGGCCAGTCGCCGGTGCCGAAGCGGATCGACAGATCCGACGCATCGCTTCGGTAATTGCGGTGATGCGCGTACAGCACCGTGACGTCGACATCGGTGTTGTCGGCGAGGAACGCGTGCAGCCGCGGGATGAACCAGCCGATGCCGAGCAGCGGAATCAGGCTGACGGTGATCTGGCGCAGCGACGAACGGTCGCGCACGAAGCGCGTCGCGCTGCGCAGCACCGAGAACGCCGCGCTGATCGACCGGTAGTAGTCGCGTCCCTCGTCGGTGAGCGCGAGCAGCCGGCCTTCGCGTACCGTCAGCGGCGTCTGGATGAACGCGTCGAGCAGTTGCAGCTGATGGCTGACCGCCGACGGCGTGATGTCGAGCTCGCTGGCCGCCGCGGTGACCGACCCGAGACGCGCAAACGCTTCGAACGCACGCACCGCACGCAGCGGTGGATCGTGCGGCAATTGTTCGATATTTTTCATGTATCGAATTTTATCGAAAAGTCAGGGTAATCGACAACACAAAAATATCCCGTATTTACAGGGTGATACGTTAATGTGTCGGGAACGGCATAAGCATCCAATAATTGGGTATTTGGGGTTTGGATGTCGAATATTTAATATTTTTCATGTTTCAGATCCAACCGACCGATCCCCGCACATGAAAATCGCTTTCCTCTCCGTCAGCCTCGCCTTCTCGGCGGCCGCCCTGGTCGCTACCGTTCCCGCGTCCGCGCAGTCCGCGCCGCAGACGGTCCTGATCGGTCTCGCCGCGCCGCTCACCGGCCCGTCCGCGCGGATCGGCAAGGATCTGCAGAACGGCGCGCAACTCGCGATCGACGACGCGAACGCGAAGCATCCGACCATCGGCGGCAAGCCGGTCGTCTACAAGCTCGTCGCGGCCGACGACCAGTCCGACCCGCGCACGGCCGTCGCGGTCGCGCAGCAACTCGTCGACCAGCACGTGATCGGTGTCGTCGGTCACTGGAACACGGGCTGCAGCGTGCCGGCGTCGCGCGTGTACCGCGATGCGGGCATCCCGCAGATCGCGCCGGCGTCCACCGGCCATCAATACACGCAGCAGGGCTACGCGACGGCGTTCCGCATCATGGGGCACGACGATGCCGGCGGCCACTTCACCGGTGCGTACGCGGTGAAGACGCTGAAGGCGAAGCGCATCGCGGTGATCGACGATCGCACGTCGTTCGGCGCGGGGCTGGCCGATCAGTTCATCAAGGGCGTGCAGGCGAACGGCGGCACGATCGTCGATCGCCAGTACGTGAACGACAAGACGAC
Organism: Burkholderia sp. BCC1047; assembly: GCF_902833155.1. Taxonomy (NCBI): domain Bacteria; kingdom Pseudomonadati; phylum Pseudomonadota; class Betaproteobacteria; order Burkholderiales; family Burkholderiaceae; genus Burkholderia; species Burkholderia sp. BCC1047. The sequence continues at coordinate 236,454 of NZ_CADFEH010000004.1, forward strand.
CGACTTCAGCGGCGTGCTGACCGCGATCAAGGGCAAGCGTGCGGATCTCGTGTTCTTCGGCGGCCTCGACGCGCAGGCCGCGCCGATCGCGCGCCGGATGCGCCAGCTCGGCGTGAACGCGCCGCTGCTCGGCGCGGGCGGTTTCGTGAGTCAGACCTTCCTGTCGCTCGCGGGCAAGGACGGCGACGGCGTGACGGCGCTCGAACCGGGCCTGCCGCTCGACCGGATGCCGGGCGGCAACGCGTTCGACGCGCAGTACCAGGCACGCTTTCATGCGCCGATCGAGCTGCATGCGCCGTTCGCGTACGACGCGGCCGCCACGCTGATCGCGGCCGCGCAGAAGGCCGGCACGACGCAGCCGGCGAAGCTGGTCGCGGCCGTTCGTGCGGTCGATCGACCGGGCGTGACCGGGCGCATCGCGTTCGACGCCGAAGGCAACCTGAAGGACCCGGCTTTCACGATCTACCAGGTGCGCGGCGGCAAGTGGGCCGTCGTCGACGTGCTCGGCGGCTCGCGCACCGCGGGCAAGTAACGACACAAGCACAAAACCAAGACGATTCCCATGACAGAAGCGAACCCGACATCCGCCGCCGCACCCGAGGACACGCGCCTCGGGATCCTCGCGCGGCGCCGCATCGAAGCGGAAATCATCAAGCCGATCTACGAGATCATGAAGCGCGAATTCGGCACCGAGCGCGCACAGGCCGTGATCGCGGAAGCCGTGCGCGGCGCTGCCGTCGACGCGGGCCGTACGTTCGCCGCGCAGGAGCCGGACGGCACGAGCGTCAAGTCGTTCATTGCACTGCAGGTGCTGTGGGAGAAGGACGATGCGCTCGACGTCGAGGTGCGGCGGGCGGACGACGCGCACTACGACTACGACGTGCATCGCTGCAGCTACGCGGAGATGTATCACGCGATGGGGCTCGGCGAGATCGGGCACCTGCTGAGCTGCGCGCGCGACAGCTATTTCATCCAGGGCTATGCGCCCGACATCGCGCTCACGCGCACGAGCACGATCATGCAGGGCGGCAAGCGCTGCGATTTCCGCTATGCGCTGCAACGCGCGCCGGAGAACGGCGATGCGTGACGATACCGATATGGCGAGCATGCCGCGCGTCGACGGCGAACGCCTGTGGGCGTCGCTCGAACGGATGGCGCAGATCGGCGCGACGCCGAAGGGCGGCGTGTGCCGTCTCGCGCTGACCGATCTCGACCGCGAGTCGCGCGACCTGTTCGTGCAGTGGGCGCGCGACGCCGGCTGCACGGTGCGCGTCGATCGGATGGGCAACGTGTTCGCGCGCCGCGCGGGCCGTCATCCCGACGCCGCGCCGGTGATGACGGGTTCGCACGCCGATTCGCAGCCGACCGGCGGCCGCTACGACGGCATCTACGGCGTGCTCGGCGGGCTCGAAGTCGTGCGCGCGCTGAACGACGCGGGTATCGAGACCGAACGCCCGATCGACGTCGTGATCTGGACCAACGAGGAAGGCTCGCGCTTCGCGCCGGCGATGGTGTCGGCCGGCGTGTTCTCGGGCGTCTATACGCTCGACTACGGGCTGTCGCGCACCGACGGCGCGGGCCGGACGATCGGCGAGGAGCTCGAACGGATCGGCTACGCGGGCGCGGAGCCGGTCGGCGGCTATCCGGTGCACGCGGCGTACGAACTGCACATCGAGCAGGGCGCGATTCTCGAGCGGGCCGGCAAGACGATCGGCGTCGTGACGGCCGGGCAGGGACAGCGCTGGTACGAGGTGACGCTCACCGGGGTCGACGCGCACGCCGGTACGACGCCGATGGCGTTCCGTCGCGACGCGCTGGTCGGCGCGGCGCGGATGATCTCGTTCGTCGACGTGCTCGGCCGCCGCTACGCACCGGATGCGCGCGCAACGGTCGGGATGATCGAGGCCCGGCCGAATTCGCGCAATACGGTGCCGGGCGGCTGCTTCTTCACGGTGGAATTTCGTCACCCCGACGATGCGGTACTCGACGAACTGGACGCGGCGCTGCGCGCGGAACTCGCGCGTGTGGCCGACGAAACCGGTCTCGGCGCGCAGGTCGAGCAGATCTTCACGTATGCGCCGGTGCCGTTCGCGCCGCGCTGCATCGATGCGGTGCGTGACGCGGCGCGCTCGCTCGGGCTGTCGCACATGGACATCGTGTCCGGCGCGGGCCACGACGCGTGCTATGTCGCGCGTGTCGCGCCGACGGGGATGATCTTCGTGCCGTGCGTCGACGGGCTGAGCCACAACGAGGCCGAAGCGATTACGCCGGAATGGGCGACGGCCGGCGCCGACGTGCTGTTGCGCGCGGTGTTGCAGAGCGCGCAGGAAGCATAAGCGCGACGCGCGCGGGCGGGCAGCGGCGCGCCCGCGTTACTTCGCTGCCTTGCGCCGCGCCCTATACGCGAGATACGCGACGATCTGGTCGAGTTCGCGGTCGCTCAGCTGATCGGGCGGAAACGCCGGCATGCTGCGGCCCGGCCAGTCGCGCACCGACGCCGGGTTGCGGATGTAGCGGCGCAGCGCGGCGGGCTGAAAGTAGTCGACCGGGTTCATCGGCGTGTTCAGGTCGGGGCCGGCGTGGCTGCTGCCCGCGCCGTCGATGCGGTGGCACGCGAGACATTGCGTGACGAACAGCCGCTGGCCCGCGCGGGCCGGATCGTTCGCGGGCAATGCGGCGTCGACCGCGAGCGACGGCCAGCGCGCGAGCGGCGACGATTCGATCGTGATGCGCACGATCTGGTACGGCCACTGCTCGCCGCGCACCGACGACGCGTCCGGGCCGAGCCAGACGAGATAGAAGGGCCCCGCGCTGACCTGCTTGCCGGGTAGTTTCGGCCACGGACGGGCCGGATCCTCGATCGCGAGCCACGGGGTCGCGCCGGCCGGCGCGCGGCGGCGCACGAGATCGAGCGGCAGTTGCGCGGCGAAGCCGTCGGCCGCGCGCGTTTCGAGCACACCGTCGTCCGGCAGCGGCGTGTCGCCGAGCAGCGCGGCGAACGGCACCGCGCGGAACGTCATCGGCCGGCCGTATGCGATGTCGCGCGGCACGTGGATGTCGGCCGCGTCGGCGCGTGCGAGCAGCGTCTGGCGGGTGACGGCGCGGGCCGTGCCGTCGGTGTCGAGTTCGAGCGTGGACTGGGCCGACGCGGGTTGTCCGAGCAGGCAAACCGTCAGCAGCACGAGCGAAAACCACTGGCGCTTCAGCATTCGTTCTCCGGGAAGGGGCGTTCCGGCGGCGGCGGGAGGCGAGCCGCCGCCGCCGATGGAAGGAATCGGGCGACAGTCTATCCGGTACGCGCGGCGCTGGCGAATTCGGCAGAGGAAAGGCGCGGCGGTCGCGGTCGGACAGGCCCGCGACAGCGCGCCCGACTACCGGGTTGGCGGGGTGGTGTCATCGCGCGGTCCGGACGGAGGGAAGACGAAGGGTTCGCTGGCGACACGCGGCCTGCCCGCGTTCACGACGACATTGCGTTACCGGACCGCCATCAATGATTCGAACACGTCGCTTCGTTTTTAGGCATCGGCGTGTCTTGCTTCGGTTCGAAATCGGCTTCGCGCATTCCCGACGGCGTCAGCGACACGAAATGCATCGCCGTGCCGCGCGCCGGGAAGCCGGCGACGCCGGTCGAGCCCCACGGAATCGGTGAGCGCTGCACGCCGCTCACCGCGATGTCCGCCGGCGCGAGCGCGAGCGTCAGCAGCCGCCCGTCGCGGGTCGGCACGTACGCGTGCGTGCCGGAAACGCCGATGTCCGATTCGCGCACCGACGCGGGCAGGCAATCGAGCGTCGCCGTGCGGCGGCCGTCCGGTGCGATCAGCATCGCGACGCCGCGATCGTCCGCCGTCGTCGTGACGACGATGAAACGGTCGATGTCCGGCACATAGGCGGCCGAATACACGTAGTACTGGATCGCGCCGTTCAGCGATCCGAACGTTTCCAGCTTCGCGGTGACCGGGTCGAACGTCGCGTATTCGAGCGTCGCGTCCGTGCTGCCTTCGATGAACTTCTGCCACACCAGCAGCGCGTTGCGCGGCGAGCCCGCGATCACGGGCCACCACTCGCGGCGGTGCGGCGCGACCGCGACATGGTTCAGCACGCGCCCGGCCGCGTCGTAGGTTTTCAGGTAGACGCCGTTGCCGCTGCCGAGGTTGTCGACCCCGCCGCCGTTGACCCAGTCGGCGGAATAGAACACGACGAAGCGGTCGCCGACCGTCGCGACGTGCCCCGAATGGCCGCCCGACTCGACGTCGTTCGGATAGGGTTTGATCGGCTTCAGGTCGCGGCGGTAGACGCCGTAGCGCTGGCTGACTTCCTGCGACGTGTTCCAGCCGTCCTCGAACGTGACGAAGATGTCGCCGCGCGCGTTCTGCGCGATCGACACGGGTTCCTGCGCCTCGGGGCGGCTGATGAACGTGCGCACGCGCAGCGCACGCCGCTTGTCGGGCAGCCATTCGCCGACGTACACGTCATGCGGCCAGTTGCCGCTGCGCAGCGCACCGCGCGGCACGATGCCCGAACTGCTGAAGAATACCCAGCGTTTGCCGTCGCCGGCGTCGGCCACGCCGATGCCGTGCATGAAGCGCCGCGGGTCGCCGGTGTCCTGCGGCGACGGGGCGCTCGACACGGTGACCGTATGCACGGCCGGCGCGCCGGCGAGGGCCGGCGACGCCGCGCCGACGCCGCCCGCGCCGCAGAGCACGGTCGCGGCCAGCCGTATGACCGCCTGTCCCGCGCGTGTTCGCCGCGTCATTCGACGGTCACCGATTTCGCGAGGTTGCGCGGCTTGTCGACGTCGGCGCCGCGCGCGCAACCGACGTGATACGCGAGCAGTTGCAGCGGGATCACGTTGACGATCGGCGACAGCAGGTCGCCCGATTCGCGCACGCGGATCAGGTGCGTGTCGCGGTCGGCGTCGATCTCGAGCTGATTGCCGGCCAGCACGTAGAGCCGGCCGCCGCGCGCTCGCACCTCGGCCATGTTGGACTTCAGCTTCTGGAACAGGCGGTCGTCCGGCGCGATCGTGACGACCGGCATCGCGCTCGTGACGAGCGCAAGCGGCCCATGCTTCAGCTCGCCGGCCGCATAGCCTTCCGCGTGGATGTACGACACTTCCTTGAGCTTCAGCGCGCCTTCCAGCGCGATCGGGAAATGGATGCCGCGGCCGAGGAACAGCGCATTCTCGGTGCGCGCGAATTTCGCGGCCCAGCCCATGATCTGCGTTTCCAGCGCGAGCGCGTGGCCGATGCGGTCCGGTAGCGCGCGCAACTGCTTCAGGTGCGTCGCGACTTGCGCGGCATCGAGCCGGCCGCGCAGTTGCGCGAGCGTCAGCGTCAGCACGAACAGCGCGACGAGCTGCGTGGTGAATGCCTTGGTCGATGCGACGCCGAGTTCGATGCCGGCCCGCGTCAGGAACCGCAGCGGCGCGTTGCGCGCGATCGTGCTGGTCGCGACGTTGCAGATCGCCATCGACAGTGCCTGGCCCATCGCGCGCGCCTGCTCGATCGCGCCGATGGTGTCGGCCGTTTCGCCCGACTGCGAGATGCCGACGACGAGCGTGCGCGGATCGGCCACCGTATCGCGGTAGCGGAATTCGCTGGCGATCTCGACCTGGGCGGGCACGCCCGCGATGCTTTCGAGCCAGTATTTCGCGGTCAGGCCCGCGTAGTAGCTGGTGCCGCAGCCGAGCAACAGCACGCTTCTGACCCGCGACAGCAGCGCGCGCGTGCCTTCCGTCGCGTCGAACAGCGCCGGCGAGATCGTGTCGATGCCGTCGAGCGTGCTGTCGATCGCCTTCGGCTGCTCGAAGATTTCCTTCTGCATGAAGTGCTGGTACGGGCCGAGCGCGGCGTCGTCCGCGCGCGCCTTCACTTCGCACAGCGGGCGCCGCGCTTCCTGCCCGCCCGCGTCGACCACGGCGATGCGATCCGGTGTGATCAGCGCGACGTCGCCGTCCTCCAGGTACACGAAGCGGTCGGTCAGGTCGCCGAGCGCCGCGCAATCGGACGCGAGGTAATTCTGCTCGGCGCCGATGCCGATCACGAGCGGCGAGCCGGCGCGCGCGGCGACGAGGCGCTGCGGCTCGCGCGCGCCGAGCACTGCGATTGCGTATGCGCCGTGCAGCCGTTTGACGGCGCGCACCACCGCGTCGAACAGGTCGTCGCGATAGAGGCTGTGGATCAGGTGCGCGATGACTTCGGTGTCGGTCTGCCCGCGAAACGTATAGCCGCGTTGCTTCAGTTCGGCGCGCAGCGTGTCGTGGTTCTCGATGATCCCGTTGTGTACGACGGCGATCGTGTCGCCCGACATGATCGGGTGCGCGTTCATTTCAGACGGCGCGCCATGCGTCGCCCAGCGCGTATGCGCGATGCAGGTCTGCGCTTCGAGACCGAGCGTCAGCACGCGATCCTGCAGGTCCGTCACCCGTCGCAGCGTGCGCTCGCTGCGCAGGCGCCCGTCGCCCTGTACGGCGATGCCGCACGAATCGTAGCCGCGATACTCGAGCCGGCTCAGCGCATTGACCAGTTGCGGCACCTGATTGTTCAGGCCGCTTGCTCCGACGATTCCGCACATGATTCACCTCGTCTCCAGGAAGTTTTCCGGCTGGCGCGCGACGCACGCCAGCACGATGTCAGAAGCGGTGCCGCGTCGTGCGGCAGGCGTCGCGTCCGGCGCGACACGTCTTCGGCGATCTATTCGCGGGGCTGCGGTTCCGCGTGCGCGATCCACTCGATGCCCGAAATCGACCCGTTCGCATCGTGCGACGCGACGAGAATGCGTGTCGTGCGCCGCGCGCCGCGCCGGCGCTCGCTCGCGAACGCGGTCGGTGGCACGGAGCGCACCTTCACGCTGGCCGAGCGCCGCATCATCTTCGATACGCGCAACCGATAGGCGAATGGATGCACGACGCGTCCCGCGATTAGCCACATGACGATCGTGCCGGCGATCAGCGCGATGCTCGTCACGTAGAACACGATCTGTTCGATCGGCATCTCGGCCTCGTTGAACGGCAACAGGTAGCGATACGTGTAGATGCAGATCGATGCCCATACGCCCCCGACCAGCGCGGGCCGCACGAGGCGGAACCACGCGACGAGCACGGGCCCGACGATGCTGCCGCGTTCGGCGATCATGTCGCGCGGTGCGCGCAGGGAAAGGTCAATAATCGGCGCGTTCTTCATGTTGAATGCCTCGGTCGGGACTGACCCAAACGGCGCGCTTGCCGCGGCCCCGCAGTACGACGGCGGGCAGGGCGACGACGGTGGTGATCATGCTGATCAGCCAGAACGCGACGGGGTACCAGATGGTGTCAAGGAAGTACATCAGGAGTTTTTCGTCGTAACGACGATCGATCATGCTGCCGATGATCAGCTGCAGGATGCAGGTCGCGACCAGCAGCATCCCGTGCCAGTGCGGCACCACGGACACATGCCAGTTCGGCGGAAGCGGGTAGACGACGTCGATCAGCGCGAGCAGCAGGATGAACGACATCGAGTACGCCCATGCGATGCCGATCAGGTACTCGACGAACAGCGGCCACATCATCATCTGCGTCGGCCGCATCAGCGTGCCCGCGTACTTGAGCAGCACCTGGATGCCGCCCTTCGACCAGCGCAGCCGCTGCCGGTAGAGCCCCTTGATCGTCTCGGGCATCAGGATCCAGCTGAGCGCGTGCGGCTCATACACGACGCGCCAGTCTCGGCACTGCAGCTTCCAGCTGATGTCGATGTCCTCGGTCAGCATGTCCGAGCTCCAGTAGCCGACGTCGGCGAGCGCGGTCTTGCGGAACATCGTGATCACGCCCGACACCGTGAAGATGCGGCCGTACACCTGCTGCGTGCGCTTGATCAGCCCGACGATCGACGAGAATTCGCCGACCTGCATGCGGCCGAGCAGCGACGTGCGCGTGCGGATGCGCGGGTTGCCGGTCACCGCGCCGACGCCCGGGTCGGTCAGGAAGTGCTCGAGCATCCAGCCGATCGCGTCGTGCGCGAGCAGCGCGTCGCCGTCGATGCACAGTAGGTACTCCGCGTTCGACACGGCCGCCGCGGTCGTGAGCCCGACCGCCTTGCCTTCGTTGCGCGCGTGATGGATCACGAGCAGCCGCGGAATCTCGACGGCCAGCTCGTTGAGGATCTCGCCGGTGCGATCCTTGCTGCCGTCGTTGACCGCGATGATGTCGTAGTTCGGATACTGCATCCCGTTCAGATGCGCGATCACGCTGCGCGCGTTCGCGGCTTCGTTGAAGCAGGGCACGACGATCGAGACCTTCGGGATGCCGCTCGACGCGATCGTGCGCGTCGACAGCTGGCGGCCTTCCTCGAGCAGGAAGTAGTGCACGACGCCGCCGATCATCCACAGATACGACATGAAGAACGGATAGTAGAAGACGAAATCCTGCAGGCGCTGGATGAGGCTGTGGGAGGTCATGGCGTCTTGGTTCCCTGCGCGTGCTGCATCTGCATCAGCGCGTTGATCGAGGTCGGGTCGAGGCGCGACTTCAGCGACATCACGTCGCGCATCGCGTCGAGCTCCGGCTGGCCGTTCAGGAAGTTGTCGGGGTAGTAGCCGAAATTCACAGCACCTTCGCTGCGCAGTCTCCGCATCTGAGCAAGCAGCGTGCTCGCGGGCACCGCCTTCTGCGCGCGCCAGTCATACGCCTGCAGTTCGAACACGGTGCGTCGCAGCCCGAGCTGCTTCGTGCGCACCACCTTGACGAGCTGGTCCAGCCAGCCTTCCGGGTCTTTCGTCTGCTCCATGTACGGCATCGCCATCAGCGCGACGTAGTCGTAGGCGGCGAGGAAATCGTCGTAGTTTTGCGCATACCACGCTTCCGATTCGGGCTTGAGCACCGGCATCGCGAAGATGTTGCGCGCGGTCAGCACGTCGCCGACGTTCTGGTGGGCCAGCACGATCTGCTCGAGCTGCCGGGTCATGTCGATCAGGTGGCGCGTCTTCTGGCGCGTCCAGCGCTTCATCAGGTCGGGGTTCTCGCGGATCTTGCCGACGTCGGCCGGCAGCCCCCATTGCGAATAGGTGCGCAGCGCATGCCGGCCCGCGTCCTCGTAATCGTCGAGCGCCGCGTCGTCGCCGAACAGGATGCCGCTGAACGACGCGTGCTTGCTGAGATCCTCGTAGATCTGCTGGATCATCAGCCGCGCATCGGGATCGAACGGGCTCAGCCGGAACACGCGCGTGCCGTTCTCGCGGGCCGGCGCGCCGCCGAATGCCGTGACGGCCTCGAGCCCGCGCTGCTTGTCGGCCGGCGGCCGGAACGCGAGCACCGGCATCCATGCGTACACCTGCACGTTGGCGCGCGTATTGAGTTGCCATGCGGCGCGCGAGAACAGGTCGGAACGCATCGGCAAGTGCCGGTTCGGGAAATACACCGCTTCGGCCACACCCGTGCCCTTCGGGTCCGCATACGCCTGCAGGTACACCGATTTCGGCTGCATCCGGTAGATGCGCTCGATCAGCTTGCCGAGATTCGCTTCCTGCCGCGCGGGATCGGGATCGTAGACCTGGTCGAGATCGACCTGCACGGTGCGCTCGGGCACGTCGACGTCGCCGCGGTTGGACGCCGGTTCGCGCATCGAGCGCTCGAACCCGCCGATGTCGACGTCGTACATCATCAGGATCCGTCTCAGCCGGTCGAGCGGCACGTCCGGCGTATTCGGCCCGGCGTCGAGGCTGAACTGGATGTCCATGCCGAGCGACGTCGAGATCTGGCGCACGGGCTGGTTTTCCGCGCCGTACGGCCACACCATCGAGCGTGCGACGATGCCGGTGCGTTCGCGGATCTGCCGCACGCACGTCTGCAGGTCGTCGTGCACGCGTGCGTGGAACTCGGCGTCGGTCTCATAGCGCTTCTGGTCTCGCAGATAGAGATGCGACGTGGTCGCCGGCAACTCGTTGCCTTGCGGATTCGCGATCGCGCCGTGATGGAGATTGTGCGTGTGGCAGCCGAGCTCGACGAATTCCGACTGCCCGAGCTTCTTCACCTCGTCCCACGACAGGAAGTAGTCGCGCGGCACCTGAACCTTGTCGCTGATGCGGATCGGCGTATCCGGCGGGGTGTCGATCCACGCGGTGACGAGGCCCATCACGGCCGGATACTTGAAGCGCTCGAGCAGCGGCAGCACTTTCGTATAGTGGCTGCGGAAGCCGTCGTCGAACGTGAGCAGCACCGAGCGCGGCGGCAGCGGCTTGCCGCCGTGCCGCGACGCCTCGATCTGCTTGACCGTGATCGTGTGGTAGTTGTTGGTCTGCAGCCACGAGAAGATCGCGGTCAGCGTGCCGGTGTCGACCGCGAACGGATCGATGATGGCCGTCGGCGACGAAAACGACGCCATCAGGTTGTCGCGCACGTCGTGCATGCAGATCACGCGGAACGTCTTGCCGTCGGCCGGATCGGACGGCGGCAGCAGGTCGATCATCTTGGCGCCGGTCACGCCCGGAAACAGCGAACAGGCGGTAAACGTGCCGAGGCATCCGCACATGAAGGTCCGTCTGGATTGCAGCATTGCCCGATCTCCTTGCTAGAACGGAAGGTTGAGCGACAGGAAGCCGGTTTCGGAGCGCTCGCGCTGGCCGTCGTATGCGTGACTGCTGACCTCGACGCCGTAGCTCAGCGTGATGTCGTGCTTGAACGTCCACGCGTGCTCGAGGCGCGCGCTCCACAGCGGGCTGGTGCCGAAGCCGCGCTCGTTGTACACGCCGCCCGACACCGACACGCGCTGTTGCAGCCCCACGTCCCCCTTCTTGAACAGCGTCAGCTGATGCATCACGGTCGCGGCGGCCGCGTAGTCGCGACCGGGGCTGAAGTAGGGCGCGTCCCGGCGCGTGTTGCTGTCGGTACCGAGGTTCAGCGAGACGTTGACGAGCTGGTTCGCGGCCGTGTACACGCGCTGCGTGGCGGTCGCCGCGATCTCCTGGTGGAAGTTCGAATCGCTGTAGCGGCTGACGCCGTAGCTCAGCCTGATCTGGCGTCGGTCGTTCTGGCGATACACGACCTCGACGTTCGCGGAGCGGCCCCAGATGTGCGCGGCATACGCCTTCCACGGCAGCGAGTTGTCGTTGGTGTCGAGCCCGGCGCTGACCGTCCAGTAGTCGTTCAGCGCGTACGCGATCGTCCCGCGGCCGCCGGTTCGGCCGTCCCCGCCCATCGAGCGCGTGACTTCGCCCAGCACCGTGAGCGGCCCGTGCCGGTAGTCGCCGCCGATGCCCGTGCGCGTGCGGCTGAGGTTGCCGTCGTCGGTCTGCGCGAAACCGTAGAACGTGTGCGAAAACACGCGCCAGTTGTCGCCGAATGGTTGCGAATACACATAGCTGTCCGACGTGAAGCTGTTGTTGGCCAGTGCGCTGTTGCCGTGCTCGAAGCTCAGGTCGGTCGTGAACACCGGGCTGCGGTACGCTTTGTAGTCGCGCTTGAAGCCGCGCACGGCGCCGCTGTCCGGGAACGTGTTGCCGAGGGTCTGGTCGACGGTCTTCGCGGTCGCGTAGTCGTCCGCCACGAGCGACGCGCGGCCGAGGCCCGCGAGCATCTCGACGCTGTCCGGGTGATCGGTCAGCGACGCGCGATACATCGAGATCGCCTGGCGCGGATGCGACTGGCCCGATACGGCGTCGGCGTGCGCGGCGCGGATCTCCGCGTTGAACGGCACCTGCTTCTCGAGCTCTTCGAGCGCCGCGATCCCCTGGTCGACGTGTCCGGTGAAGATGAGGTACTGCGCGCGCAGCCGGTAGTAGCGCAGATAGTCGCTTTCTCCGGGACCGACGTTGGTCACCTGCTTGACCGGCGGCAGCGACTTCTCCATGTCGTCGAGCACCTGCTTCGCTTCGGGCGCACGCGCCTGGTCGACGTACGACCAGAACAGCCCTTCGCGCAGCTCGATCGGCTGCGTGCGGGCGCCGTACTGGAAGCCGCGGGTCGCGCGATCCGTCGGCGACGCGGTCGCCTGCTGCAGCGCACGCGCGTAGACGGCGTTCGCCTTGCCCGGCTCGCTCAGGTACAGGTAGGCGTCGCCGACGGCCGCCAGCGCGTCGATCGAGATCTCCGCGTTCGACGGAATCGTCTCGAACGTCGCGACGGCCGGCTTCATGTCGCCGCGTGCCGCAAGGGCGACGACCCGATCGCCCGCGAGCGCCGTGCGGACCGGCGTGTACTCGGGTGTGGCCGGCATCCGCTTGTCGAGGTCGTCGGCCGCGCGCAGCGCGTTGTCGAGCCCGTCGAAGCGGTCCGAACTCGTCATCGAGCGAGACTTGTCGCGTCCGCCGCGCACCTGCTGGCGAATCGACAGTTCTTCGAGTTGCGCGATGTCGACCGCGGAGAACGCATCGGGCCGGGCCTTCGCTTCGTCGAGCGCCTTGACCGCGCCGCCGCTCGCCGCGAGGCCGAACACGTCGTTGCGGACCGTCGCGACGTCGGCGGTGCGCAGATTCGGCGCCTGCGCATTGGGCGCCTGGACGTCGGGCCCTTGCGATCGCTGGATCGGCTCGCCGGGAAGCTGCGCGCCGGGTGACTGTGAATTCGGTTGCGGGGACGACGGCGGCTCGGCGCCGGCGGGCTGGGTCATGGGCGTGGGCGAATTCGGCATCGGTGTGCCGGATGCCTGCGCGGTGAGCGTCGGCGTAGCGGGCGGCGTGGGCGGCGTGGGCGGTGCGGTGGTCGCGGTTTGGGCGAGCGGCTGCGGTGCATCCGACGTTTGCGCGTGTGGTGCCGACGTATCCGGCGGCGCGGCGTCGATGAATGCCTGCGCAAGCAGCATTGGCGCATTCGACGATGGCCCGTTCGGCTGCGCCGCATCGGGGTCCACCACGACCGTGGTCGGCATCGCCGGGTTCGATCCCTGCGCGATCTGCATCGACGTATCCGACGCCAGCGCGATCGGCGTCGGCGCTTGAGGGGGCTGCGTACCGGAACCCTGGGCGACCTGCGGCTGCGCATCGCCTTCGGCGGCAAGACCCGGGCCGGACGCGACGAGCAGGCACAGCAGCGGCGCATGCAGGAGGATCCGCCGGGTCGGCGGAACGACGGTGGTGCATTGTTGTTGACGATTGTTAGCCACGGTGTCTCCTCACTTTTTAAACGATCACATCGGTTGCACGCCCGACGGCGCGCGTCGCCGGCCGTCATGCCGCCGGGCGGCAAGGCCCGGCGGCATCCGGCCGGCTCACAAGCGGTTGCGGATCGCTTGTCCAAGCAGCGCGCGCGATTCGCTGTTCTTCGGGTCGATGGCGAGTGCACGGCTCGCGTTTTGCTCCACACAGCTCCATTCGTCGATCTGTGCGCACCAGCGCGCCTTGGCCAGCGCGCGGGCGCCTTCCAGCTCATCGTGCGTGACGCTGGTCGCTTCCATGCGAGACGTGCCGGCGAGATACGATTGCGGTTGCTGTTTCGGCACGGGGTCGGGGTGTTTTCTCGTGCGCGCCAGCGCCTGCGAACGGGACGTCCGGTGCGCGTCGGCGGCGCGCGCCGTGCGCTTGGCGGTCGACGCGGCGTGCGGCTCGGCCGCGAGCTTCGTCGCCGGCGCATGCGCGGGGCGCATGGGTTTCACGTCGGAGCGGGCCGTCGTCGTTTGCGGCGGTACGGGCGGTTCGGCTGCGGCCGACACGGCCGGCGTCGTCGATGCGGACGGCGGAACCGGCCCGGCCTGCGCGAGCGTCGCCGTCGGGCCGGCAGGCGCCGTCGAGCTCGCGGGCACTGCGGTGCCGGACGCGCCGCCCGTCGCCGCCACGATGAACTGGCGGTACTTGCCGGCCGCGTTTTCGATCACGCCGGCGATATCGTGCGCCACGCTCGCGTGGCCGATCCTCGCGTCTCGCTCGACATACGCGAAGGCGCCGAAGATCGCGGCAAATGCGGCGACGCTGAGCGCCGCATTCTTTCCCGGACCCCACGAGGGTTTCGGCTCGCGGGCGGGCGAGTCGTCCGGTCGTTCTGCACGGGGCATTCAAGGCTCCTTGATTCGATACGTTCGACGAATGACGCGATCGGCGCGACGCTCACCATCGCAACTGTGTCGTGAGCGTGCCCGTCTCGACGATCGCGAACTGGGTTGCTCCCTGATAGGTCCCTTCGACCCGGTAGCTCGCGTCCGGCACGCTGAACAGGCAGCGCGATCCCGATGCATTGAATTCGACGAGCACGCGCCCATGCCGGCGCAGGCGCACCTGTACGTTGGAGAGCGGCTGCCCGGTGCTCTCCGACAGGAAAGACACGCCCAGGTTGTACGGGCGTCCGTCAGGCGGAAGCGGTGCGGTACCGTCGATCCGCGCGTCACCGCAGATATACGAAATCACGTACCGGTTCGCCCCCGGCCCGGACCCCGGCGACGGGGCCGGCGGTGTCTGGGCCATGGCGTTCATGCAGAGCGTGGAAAGCACGACGCCGAGGAAAGGGCGAGCCTGCTGTCGAAGCGAGGGTGACATTGCAATCTCCCGTCCGGACGCGATGACGCGCATCGACGCCGAGTCGAATTTGCCAACGTTCTTTTTGCGACATGGTATTGATACACGATGGTTTTTGAACCAACAACCGCGTGTGGCCCGAATGGGACGAAGGAAAAGATCCTATCTAAATAGGATAATGACGAATTGGTGAGGATTTCTTAATTATGAATAAAGTCGAGACTTCCGAACATGAAAATTGCTCATCGGTAGCGATGATCGAGCACGCTTTGAATCACGTCGGAGGTATCGACTTTCGTGCCGAAAAATAACGACTGATAAAAGAAACTATTGCGCCTGTATTCGAGGCGAATCGATGAGGGTCGGCATACAGGCCGCGGATTGCGAAATGAGGGTGCGACGTTTTTGATCATTCCGGCAGTTACAGGTAAATCGAAACTTGTGTAACAAGGTATTTCTGTCTTGAAAATCAGTCCGAATATTCTTACTTAATACAGAAAACAGTAAAAAATACGATGTGAATTCGCAAACGTTTGCGCTTTTCTCCAGACCGATTACAAGTCGGCGCGGGATTTCATGGAGTCGGACGGGATTATTGATTGCTATCGAAACAACGCGCATTCGCGCCGTGGATGGTCACGGCGCGAATGCGTGGTCAGCGGCTGCCGCCCGCGCTTCGCCGCGCGCTGCGCATCGCCGGCGCGGCCGCCTCTTCAGTGCCGATCGCGCCGTCGAGCGCCGTGCGCGGCCGGTTCATGATGTAGGCCCACAGCTGTTCGGCCGCGAGCCCGCGCTTGCGCGCCGACCGATACAGGCGGATTTCGAGCTCGGTGATCCAGTCGCCGGTGCCCGCGCATACGAGCGTGCCGTCCGCGAGTTCCTTCGCGACACAGCTTTCCGGCAGCCAGCCGATGCCGTGCCCGGCCACGACCATGCCTTTCAGCGCCTCGGACATGTGCGTCTCGAAACAGCGGTGCAGCACGTACGGCTCGGTCGCATTCAGCAGCAGCATCTCGACGATGTTGCCGAGAAACGCGCCCGACGAATACGCGAGCAGCGGCAGCGGCGCGTCGGGCGTGCCGGGCAGCTGGAACACCGGCTTGCCGCGCGCGTCGGGCGACGACACGGGCAGGATCCGCTCGACGCCGAGGCTGACGAACGGGAAGTGGTTCGGATCGAGCACGATCGGCAACTGCGGGTGGTGATAGCCGAGCAGCAGGTCGCATTCGCCTTCGACCAGTTGCTGCACGCCCTCCGGCACGTTCACCGCATTGACGCGGGCAGTGACGTGGCCGACCTCGCTATTGAGCTGCTTGAGCCATTCGGGAAACAGCGTGAACACGAGCGTGTGCGCGACGGCGAAGCGCACGACCTGATCGCTCGCCGCGAACTGGTCGTAGCCGTTCACGAGATTGCGCGCCGCATACATGCTGCGCAGGATGTCCGCGGCGAGCCCGCGGAACATCTGGCCGGCGGGCGTCAGCGCGACCGGGTTGATGCTCCGGTCCACCAGCTTCGCGTCCATCCAGGTTTCGAGGGCGGCGATTCGTCTGCTGAACGCCGACTGCGTCAGGTGCCGGTGACGCGCGGCCCGGGAAAAGCTCTTGGTATCCGCCAGGCTCAGGAAATCTTCCAGCCACTTTGCTTCCATTTCGATCTTCGCTTTTTATAGTCGGGCGCCTGAAAGGCGGCGCCGTCTGCTGCACCAACGTTCTAGCGTACCGCGCATCGCGCCGGTCGGGCCGATGTTTTTTTTCGATCGGTGTCAGTCGAAATATGCATGGGCGTTGTCGGCGGGATTACGGCTGCATAGCGTTGAGGGGCCGGACCGGTTAACCGGACAGTTCACCGCGTCGGACTGTCCCGGCCGCCCGGACGGCGCTTCCCCAGGGCCGGCTGCGCCGTGTGCGTGCCGGCCCGCCCCGTTCACGGTCGTTCCGGGGGCCCGGCTCGCCGTTTTTGGTGCAGTGCAGATTGCACATTCGTGACACGCGGGGGAACTATGTTCGTCGGACGCGGTGCAGCATCGGCCGTGCGCGCTCGTGGCGCACCGCGAGCGCCCGTCGCGCCCGGCGTTGCACCGTTATGGTGCGCAATGTCGCGCAGGCGTGCCTGCGGGGCGCAAAACAGGGGATATCGAAGGGATCGAGCAAGGCACGTTCCTTGCAAAGCAATCAGTACGCCGGTCCGGCATGCGCAATGCCGGGGAAAACGATCGATGGAGAGAAGATCGATGAAGCCATTCGATGAAATGCTGCAATCCGGCGACATGGTGAGGGCGCCTTACGCGCGCCTGAAACAATGGCTCGACACGCAGGATCCTGCGAGCCTCGCCCAGAAGGCCCACGACGCGGAAGGCGTGTTCCGCAAGACAGGCATCACGTTCGCCGTCTACGGCGACGCGGAAGCCGCCGAGCGGCTGATTCCGTTCGATATCGTCCCGCGCATCATCTCGGGTTCGGAATGGAGCCGGCTGTCGCTCGGCATCGAGCAGCGCGTGATGGCGCTGAACGCGTTCCTCGACGACATCTACCACCGCCAGGAAATCGTGCGCGCGGGCATCGTGCCGAAGCACCTGATCGCGCACAACGAGGCGTTCATCCCGGAGATGATCGATTTCCGGCCGCCCGGCAACGTTTACACGCACATCATCGGCGTCGACATCGTGCGCACCGGCGAGAACGCGTTCTACGTGCTGGAGGACAACGCGCGCACGCCGTCCGGCGTGTCGTACATGCTGGAAAACCGCGAGACGATGATGCAGCTCTTCCCCGAGCTGTTCCAGCAGGTGAAGGTGCGTCCGGTCGAAACCTATCCGCAGATGCTGCGCCAGTCGCTCGCGGCCGTGTGCCCGCCGGGCGGCAACGCCGACAACCCGACCATCGCGGTGCTCACGCCCGGCATCCACAATTCCGCGTACTACGAGCATTCGTTCCTCGCCGATCAAATGGGCGTGCACCTCGTCGAGGGCAGCGACCTGCAGGTGATCGACGGGCGCGTCGCGATGCGCACGACCGAAGGCTTCCAGCCGATCGACGTGCTGTACCGCCGCGTCGACGACGCATTCCTCGATCCGCTCACGTTCCGCCCGGATTCGGTGCTCGGCGTGGCCGGCATCATGGACGTGTACCGCGCGGGCAACATCACGATCGCGAACGCGCCCGGCACCGGCATCGCCGACGACAAGGCGATCTACTCGTACATGCCGGAGATCGTCGAGTTCTACACGGGCCGCAAGGCGCTGCTGGAGAACGTGCCGACCTGGCGCTGCGGCGAGGCCGACAGCCTGAAGTACGTGCTCGCGCATCTCGACGAACTGGTCGTGAAGGAAGTGCACGGCTCGGGCGGCTACGGAATGCTGGTCGGGCCGTGCGCGTCGAAGGCCGAACTCGACGCGTTTTCCGCGAAGCTGCGCGCCCGTCCCGCGAACTACATCGCGCAACCGACGCTCGCGCTGTCCACGACGCCGATCCTGACCGACGCCGGCCTCGCGCCGCGCCACGTCGACCTGCGGCCGTTCGTGCTGGTGTCGGACCGGATCCGCATCACGCCGGGCGGGCTCACGCGCGTCGCGCTGAAGGAAGGATCGCTCGTCGTCAACTCGAGCCAGGGCGGCGGCACCAAGGACACCTGGGTGCTGGCCGACTGAGCCGCGCACGACCGCGCGCGCCGGAGCCGGCGCGCGAACCGAACGAAGACGGAGTGGACACGAGATGCTTCTGGGACGTACTGCAAGCGGTCTCTACTGGATGTACCGCTATATCGAGCGCGCGGAGAATATCGCGCGCATCGTCGATGCCGGGCTGCGGATGGCGCTCACGCGCACGGCCGACGCGCCGGCCGAATGGTCGTCGGTGCTCGTCAGCTCGGGCGCGGACGACGGCTATCGGGAGAAATACGACGCGTATGCGGCCGATACGGTGACCGATTACCTGCTGCGCGACCGCGACAACCCGTCGAGCGTGCTGTCGTGCATCGAGGCCGCGCGCTCGAACGCGCGGATGGTGCGCACGGCATTGACGCGAGAGGCATGGGAAAGCGTGAACGGTGCGTGGCTCGCGCTGCGCCGCGCGTTGGCGCAGCCGGTGCCGGAAAGCGAACTGCCGGCCGTGCTCGACGAAGTCAAGCGCGAAACCGCGCTGATCCTCGGCAGCTTCTACAGCACGATGCTGCGCAACGAGATCTTCGATTTCGCGCAGATCGGCGCATTCATCGAACGCGCGGACAACACCGCGCGGATCATCGACGTGAAATACCACCTGCTGCTGCCGTCGGTATCGCACGTCGGCACGATCCTCGACAACTACCAATGGGAGACGATCCTGCGCTGCGTGGCCGCGCATCGCTCGTACCGCTGGGTGTACGACGTGCAGTACAAGCCGCTGAACATTGCCGACTATCTGATCCTGAACGGCCGCATGCCGCGTTCGCTGCGTTATTGCTACGGACGCGTCGTGTCGAGCCTGAATCTGCTCGCGAAGGATTACGGCGTGACACACCCATGTCACGACACGGCCACGAAGATCCTGCAAATGCTGTCCGATACGTCGGTCGAGCGGATCTTCAAGAGCGGCCTGCACGAGTTCCTGACCGACTTCATCGGCCGCAACAACAGCCTCGGGCTCGAAATCGCCCAGGCTTACAACTTCGACTGAGACTTGCCATGCGACTCGCCATCCGACACATTTCGCGTTATCAGTTCGACGATCAGGCCACCCACGCGCTGCAACGGTTGCGGCTGCGCCCGCAGTCGGGCCCCGGGCAGACGGTGCGCGCGTGGCAGGTCACGATCGACGGCGTCGAGCCGACGCTGTCTTACGCCGACGGGCTCGGCAACCGGATCGACCTCGTGCGCCACGATCGCGGCGCGAAGGCCGAGATCGTCGTCGTGGCGGCCGGCGTCGTCGAGACGCAGGACCGCTCGGGCATTATCGGGAATCCTGAAGGCTATGCGCCGCCGTGGATCTTCGAGCGCGAAACAGCGCTCACGAAGGCCGGCGACACCGTGCGCGCGCTGACCGACGCGCTGCCGATCGAGCCGCACGGCCTCGACGCTTTGCACTGGCTGATGACGGAAGTGCACGGCCGCATCGCGTACGCGCCGAACCTGGCCGCCGACGCGCCCGTCGATGCGGAAACCGCGCTGCAAAGCGGCGAGGGCACGAGCCGTGACCATGCGCACGCGTTCATCGCGGCCGCCCGCGTGCTGAAGATCCCCGCGCGCTACATCTCGGGCTACGTGCTGGCCGACAGCGCGATGCAGCGTATCGCCGATGCGAAGCAGAATGGGGTCGACGTCGAGGACGAGGAAGTGCTCGCGCTGCAGAGCGGCGACGGGATGCAGCAGGTGCTCGGTGCATCGCATGCCGCGCAATCGCAGTCGCAAGGGCAATCGCAGTCGCAATCCCAGGGGCAGCCGCACGCGGCGCTCGGCGCGCAGCCGCAAGCCACGGCGCTGATGCAGCAGCCGGCCGGCCATGCATGGGCCGAGGCCTATGTCGAAGGGCTCGGCTGGGTCGGTTTCGACCCGTTCATGAACCGTTGCCCGGACGAACGCTACGTGCGCATCGCGGTCGGCCTCGACCATCGCGACGCGCAGCCGGTGACGGGGCTCGGCGCGACGGCCGTCGGCGTCGAGATCAGCGTCGTGCAGACGCCGGAACTCGTCTGACCCGCGGCGCGCCTTCGCCGCATCCGCCATGCCGGGCCGCCGCGTCGCAAACGACGCGGCGTGCGCGGCCGGCCCAACCCGACTCGAGCTCCCATGTCCATCCACGTCGCGCTGCATCACACCACCCGCTATCGCTATGACCGGCTCGTCAACCTCGGCCCGCAGGTCGTGCGACTGCGGCCCGCGCCGCATTGCCGGACGCCGATCCTCGCGTATTCGATGACGGTCGAGCCCGCGCAGCACTTCATCAACTGGCAGCAGGATCCGTTCTCGAACTATCTCGCGCGGCTCGTGTTTCCGGAGCGCACCGAGCACTTCGAGATCACGATCGATCTCGTCGCCGAGATGTCGGTGTACAACCCGTTCGACTTCTTTCTCGAAGCCAGCGCGGAGCAATACCCGTTCAGCTATGACGACGCGCTGAAGACCGAACTCGCGCCGTATCTCGCATGCGACCCGCAGACGAGCGCCGCGCCGCTGTTTCGCGCGTATCTCGACGGCGTCGACCGCACGCCGGCCGGCACCACGAACTTCCTCGTCGCGCTGAACCAGCAGCTTCAGCGCGACATCGGTTATCTGGTGCGGATGGAGCCGGGCGTGCAGACGCCCGCGCAGACGCTCGAACTCGCGTCCGGCTCGTGCCGCGACAGCGCGTGGCTGCTCGTGCAGCTGTGCCGCCATCTCGGCATCGCCGCGCGCTTCGTGTCGGGCTACCTGATCCAGCTGACCCCCGACGTGAAATCGCTCGACGGCCCGAGCGGCACGTCGGTCGATTTCACCGACCTGCATGCATGGTGCGAGGTCTACCTGCCGGGCGCCGGCTGGATCGGCTTCGATCCGACGTCGGGGCTGCTCGCCGGGGAAGGGCACATTCCGCTCGCGTGCACGCCGCAGCCGACGAGCGCCGCGCCGGTCGAAGGGCTGATCGACGAGTGCGAGGTGTCGTTCGAGCACGAGATGAGCGTGACGCGCGTGTACGAATCGCCGCGCGTGACGAAGCCGTATTCCGAATCGCAGTGGGAGGCCGTGCTCGCGCTCGGCACGCAGGTCGACGGCGCGCTGGCTGCCGGCGACGTGCGGCTCACGCAGGGCGGCGAGCCGACCTTCGTGTCGATCGACGATCGAGACGGCGCCGAGTGGAACACCGATGCGCTCGGCCCGACCAAGCGCGGCTACGCGACCGAACTCGTGCAGCGGCTGCGCGCCGAATACGGCGACGGCGGCTTCCTGCATTTCGGGCAGGGCAAGTGGTACCCGGGCGAGCAGTTGCCGCGCTGGGCGTTGTCGATCTTCTGGCGCGCGGACGGCCAGCCCGTGTGGCACGATCCGTCGTTGTTCGCCGACGAGCGCGAGCCGTCGTCGTACACCACCGACGACGCGAAGCGCTTCATCGATGCGCTCGCCGCGCGGCTGAACCTGAGCGGCGAATTCATCCAGCCCGGCTACGAGGACGTCTGGTATTACCTGTGGCGCGAGCGCCGGCTGCCCGTCAACGTCGATCCGTTCGATGCGCGCCTCGACGACGAGCTCGAGCGCGCGCGGCTGCGCAAGGTGTTCGAGCAGCAGCTCGACAGCGTGGTCGGCTACGTGCTGCCGGTCAAGCGTACGGACGGCGAGCCGAGCCTCGACGGCCCGCGCTGGCAGACGGGCCCGTGGTTCTTCCGCGACGAGCGGATGTATCTCGTGCCCGGCGATTCGCCGATGGGCTATCGGCTGCCGCTCGATTCGCTGCCGTGGGCGGCCCGCGCCGACCATCCGTACCTGGTCGAGCGCGATCCGTTCGCGCCGCGCGACGTATTGCCGGACGCCGCCGCCATTCGCGCCCGTTACGCGGGCCCGGCCGACGCGCCGCGCTATCTGGCCGGCGTGCATCGCGAAGCGTCCGCGCAGACCGTGATGCAGTGGCGCGACGACGGTACGGCCGCGCACGGCCGACCGGGCGCCGCGGACCCGCATCGCCGGCCCGAGCGCTTCGAATCGGCCGCATGGATCACGCGCACCGCGCTGTGCGTCGAAGTGCGCAACGGCATCCTGTACCTGTTCATGCCGCCCCTCGCCGCGCTCGAGGATTATCTCGACCTGCTCGGCGCGATCGAGCTCACGGCGCACGCACTCGGCGTGAAGCTCGTGCTCGAAGGCTATCCGCCGCCGCGCGACGCACGGCTGAAGCTGCTGCAGGTGACGCCCGATCCCGGCGTGATCGAGGTGAACATCCATCCGGCCGCGAGCTTCGACGAGCTCGTCGACCACACCGAATTCCTGTACGACGCCGCGTGGCAATCGCGGTTGTGCAGCGAGAAGTTCATGGTCGACGGGCGGCACGTCGGCACGGGCGGCGGCAACCACTTCGTGCTCGGCGGCGCGACGCCGGCCGACAGCCCGTTCCTGCGCCGCCCCGATCTGCTCGCGAGCCTGATCGCGTACTGGCACAACCATCCGTCGCTGTCGTACCTGTTCTCGGGGCTGTTCATCGGGCCGACGAGCCAGGCGCCGCGTGTCGACGAGGCGCGCAACGACCAGCTCTACGAGCTCGACATCGCGTTCGCGGAGATCCAGCGCAACAAGCTGCTGTTCGGGCAGGACATGCCGCCGTGGCTCGTCGACCGCGTGCTGCGCAACCTGCTGATCGACGTGACGGGCAACACGCACCGCAGCGAGTTCTGCATCGACAAGCTGTATTCGCCCGATTCGTCCACCGGCCGGCTCGGCCTGCTCGAACTGCGCGCGTTCGAGATGCCGCCGCATGCGCGGATGAGCATCGTGCAGCAACTGTTGCTGCGCGCGCTGGTCGCGCGCTTCTGGGCCGCGCCGTACACGACGCCGCTCACGCGCTGGGGCACCGCACTGCACGATCGCTTCATGCTGCCGGAATTTCTTCAGATGGATTTCGACGACGTGCTGGCCGAGCTGCGCGACGCCGGTTTCGCGTTCGATCCGGCGTGGTTCGCCCCGCACTTCGAATTCCGCTTCCCGCTGTTCGGGCAGATCGCGGTGAACGGGATGGAACTGTCGCTGCGCGGCGCGCTGGAACCGTGGCACGTGATGGGCGAGGAGGGCGCGCCCGGCGGCACGGTGCGCTACGTCGATTCGTCGGTCGAACGGCTCGAAGTGCGCGTCACGGGGCTGAACGACAACCGGCACGTCGTGACCGTCAACGGCCGCGCGTTGCCGCTGCAGCCGACCGGCACCGTCGGCGAATACGTCGCGGGCGTGCGCTACAAGGCGTGGTCGCCGCCGTCGGCGCTGCATCCGACCATCGGCGTGCACGCGCCGCTCACGTTCGACATCGTCGATACGTGGCTGCAACGCTCGCTCGGCGGCTGCCGGTATCACGTCGCGCATCCGGGCGGGCGCAACTACGCGACGTTCCCGATCAATGCGTACGAAGCGGAGAGCCGCCGGCTCGCACGCTTCGTCGAGATCGGGCATACGCCGGGGCGGATGGACGTCGCGGCTGCCGCGCCGAGCCGCGAATTCCCGTTCACGCTCGACTTGCGGCGGCCGTGATCGATCGATGACGGGGCGGACGACGATGCGCGATTCGCGACCTCCCGGCGCATCGGCCGGTCGCGGCCCCGCCGGAATGCTAGGATGCGGGCAGAATGCGGTTCCGCACTGCGGCTTGCCGCCTGAATGGCGGCGCGTATGCGCGGCCGCACCCTGACGACGGAACGACATCGTGCCGCCCATTGACCTCGACCATCTCGCCGCCCTCGACGCGATGCCCACGCTTTTCGATACCGGCGCGCAGCCGGACGCCGCCGAACTGGCCGCCGCGCTCGCGGCGCCGGCCGCCGCCGGCCGCTACGACGAACTGCGCGGCAGCGCGGCCGGCCTGCACGCGCCTGCGCTCGCGCCCGCGTGGCGCAGCTTCTTCACGTCGATCGGCAGCGACGGCGTGGCCGACCTCGACCGCCGCGCCGACGCGCTGCACCGCCGCATGCGCGAGAACGGCCTGTTCTACCAATTGCACGAGCAGCGCGCCGGCGACGGCGCGGTCGGCCCGTGGTCGCTCGACCTGCTGCCGCTGATCGTCACGCCCGAGGACTGGGTCGGGATCGAGCGCGGCGTGCTGCAGCGCGTGCGGCTGCTCAACGCGACGCTGGCCGACCTGTACGGGCCGCAGACGATCCTGGAGCGCGGGCTGCTGCCGCCCGCGCTCGTCACCGGCCACCCCGGCTATCTGCGTGCGATGCGCGGCGCGCACGTGCCGGGCGATACGTGGCTGCACGTCGTTGCATTCGATCTCGCGCGCGGCCCGGACGGCCAATGGCGGATCGTCGCGCAGCACACGCAGGGCCCGTCCGGCCTCGGCTACCTGCTCGAGAACCGGCTGATCGTGTCGCGGCTCTTTCCGCGCGGGTTTCGCGGGTTGCGCGTGCAACGGCTTGCGTCCGCGTACCGCGCGCTGCTGCAGAGCATGCAGTCGCTCAGCCCCGCTGCGAAGAATTCGCGGATCGTGCTGCTGACGCCGGGGCCGCACAGCGCGACCTATTTCGAGCATGCGTATCTCGCGCGCTATCTCGGCCTTACGCTCGTTGAAGGCGGCGACCTGACCGCGCGCGACAACCGCGTGTTCCTGAAGACGCTGAGCGGACTCGAACCGGTGCACGGCATCCTGCGGCGCGTCGACGATGCGTGGCTGGATCCGCTCGAACTGCGGCCCGATTCGATGCTCGGCGTGCCGGGGCTGTTGCAGGCCGTGCGCGCGGGCAACGTGCTGCTCGCGAACGCGCCGGGCTCGGGCTTCCTCGAGTCGCCGGCGATGCTCGGCTTCATGCCGCGTCTCGCGGAAGCGCTGCTCGGCGAAACGCTGACGCTGCCGGCCGTGCATTCGTGGTGGTGCGGCGAGGCGGCCGCGTGCGACGACGCGCTGCCGCAGCTCGCGCGCGGCATCGTGAAGGCATCCTATCCACCCGACGTGCAGGAAGGCGGTGCATTCGAACCGGTGATCGGCGCGCGGCTCACGCAGGCGCAACTGGCGGAATGGCGCGCGCGGATTGTCGCGCAGCCCGAACACTACACGGTGCAGGCCGACCTGCCGCTGTCGCAGGCGCCGACCTGGCCGCGGTCCGACGCGTCCGACGGCAACGACAGCGCGCGCATCGTGCCGAAGCCGCTGCTGCTGCGCGTGTTCGCGCTCGCCGACGGCGCGCAGCGCTGGCGGCTTCTGCCGGGCGGACTGTCGCGGGTCGGCACGCGCGATACGCTGTTCAACGCGCCGATGCCGCGCGGCGGCAGCACCGTCGACACGTGGGTGATGACCGAGGGCATCGTCGATTCGACGACGCTGCTGCAGACGCATCTCGGCCCCGACGACCTCGTCGAGCGGCCGCGTGCGATCGCGAGCCGGGCGGCCGAGAACCTGTTCTGGCTCGGCCGCTACACCGAGCGCGCGACCAACCTGATGCGCCTCGCGCGCGCCGCGCTCGAACGGCTGCGCGGCGAAGACGACGTCGACAGTCCCGCGCATCTGGAACTGATCGACACGTTGTGCCGGGACACCGGGCTGATCGCGGCCGACGCGCCGCACGCCGTCGATGCGCCGCGCGCGTTCCAGCATGAGCTGGCGACGTCGCTGACGCGCGGCGCCGATCGCACGTCCGGGATCGCATCGTGCCTGTTCGGCATGCGCGGTGCCGCCGCGGCGATCCGCGAGCGGCTGTCGAGCGATCAGTGGCGGCTGATCGACGACGCGACCCAACTGTTCGCGGACAGCGCGGGGCAGCCGGAAGCGGAGGAGCAGATCGGCAACGAGGCGCTGCAACTGCTGGAACGCGTCGGCCTGCTGCTCGGCGCGATCACCGGTGCGCAGACCGACAACATGACGCGCGACGACGGCTGGCGACTGCTGTCGATCGGCCGGCAGATCGACCGGCTCGACTTCCTGTGCAGCGTACTGAAGTTCGCGTTCGACGAAGGCGCCGTGCATCGGCAGGACGGCTTCGAACTCGTGCTCGAACTGTTCGACAGCACGATCACGTTCCGCTCGCGGTTCCAGCGCGGCTTCGACGTCGCGCCGCTGCTGTCGCTCGTCGTGCTCGATACCGACAACCCGCGCTCGCTCGGCTGGGTCGTGCAGGCGCTGCGCGGCCGGCTGACGAAGGTCGAGCACGGCGAAGGCTATGCGCTGTCCGAGCTGGCCGAGACGGTTCCGGACATCCCCGCGTGGTCGCTGCACGAGCTGTGCGAGACCGCCGAAGACGGCCGGCACGACAAGCTGCTCGCCGCGCTCGACACGACGGTGAAGGCCGTCTGGGAGCTGTCGAACCGGATCGGCGAGCGCTATTTCAGCCACGTGCGCGAGGCGGGCAGGACGCTATGGTGACGACGAAAGGCGCACCGAAAACACCGGCCGGCGCCGGCAACGCACGGCAGGCGCCGCCGTCGGCTCCGGCCGCAACGGGTGCGCCGGCCGCCGTCGCGCCGGGCCGGTTGCTGCGTGTCACCCACGACACCGAATACCGTTACGCGGCGCGCGTCGAATCCGCGCAGCACCAGGCACGCTTGCAACCGCTCGCGACGCCGCGCCAGCAGGTGCTGTCGTTCTCGCTCGACATCGAGCCCGCGCCGGAATCGGTGTGCACCGAAGTCGATGCGTTCGGCAATGCGCGGGCGTCGTTCGCGCTGAACCTGCCGCACGACGCGCTGCTGGTACGCAGCCGTAGCACCGTGCGCGTGACGCCGCCCGTGTGGTCGCTCGGCGCGCGCGGCGCGCCGCCGCCTGCGATCGCGAACCCGGACGCCGCGCATGCCACCGCATGGGAGGCCGTGCGCGACCGCCTGCGGTTCCGCGCGGGGCAGCCTTACGACCCGGCGAGCGAGTTCGTGTTCGCGTCGCCGCACGTCGCGTGCGATCCCGAACTCGCTGCGTATGCGGCCGCGAGCTTCACGCCGCAACGGCCGCTCGTGCAGGCGGCGTGGGACCTGATGCGGCGCGTGCATGCCGATTTCGCGTACACGCCGAACAGCACCGACATCACGACGTCGGCGCTCGACGCGCTGCGGTTGCGCAAGGGCGTGTGCCAGGATTTCGCGCATGTGATGATCGGCGCGCTGCGCTCGCTCGGGCTGGCCGCGCGTTACGTCAGCGGCTACCTGCTCACGCAGCCGCCGCCCGGGCAGCCGCGGCTGATCGGCGCCGACGCGTCGCATGCGTGGGTCGAGGTTTACGACCCCGCGTGGCCCGAGGACAACGGATGGCTGCAACTCGATCCCACCAACGACCGTGCGCCCGGCGACGACTACGTGATGCTGTCGGTCGGCCGCGATTATGCCGACGTGACGCCGCTGCGTGGCGTGATCCGCGGCGGCGGCGCGGATCAGGAGCTGAAGGTCGGCGTGACGGTCGAGCCGCTCGATGCGGCTTGAGGGTACCGCCGGGCGGGGCTCACGCGCTTTAAGTCTTCGTTAATACTGCACGCCTAGCATGGTGATGTCGGCGAACGATCCGGACCCATCCGGCGCGCCGGCGGCACGCGCGGGTGCGTCGACGTCACGGCGCCGCGCCGTCGCGCGGCGCCATTTCCATGCAACGGCGGCGGACATGATCAAGAACTTCGACTACACGCTCGGCAACGAGAAGATCGAGCTTTGTGCGAGCTTCGGCGCGGGCCCGGCATTCCGCCGCGTGCTCGTGAGCCGGGCGGATTCGATGGAAACGCTGGTGGTGCTCGACGCGCGCGGACTGTCGGGCCTGCTGAAGGTGGCGACCGAAGAACCGGAAGGGCTGCTCGACGATGCGATCCGCAAGGTCGGCGACGAACAGCTCGTCGAGCGGGCGATCAGCGGCCGGACGATCGTCGAAGCCGCGTTGTGATGGGGCGGCGCGTGCGCGTGCCGGCAGGCACGGCAACACGCGTCGCGTCGCGTGACGTCGCTCAGGCGGCGAACCGGTCCGTCGCCGCGACCAGCGCTTCCAGAATCCCCGGCTCGTTGTACGCGTGTCCGGCCCCGGACACGATTTCGAACGTGGCGTCCGGCCACGCCTTCGACAACTCCCACGCGGTGCGCGCCGGCGTCGCGATGTCGTAGCGGCCCTGCACGATCACGCCAGGGATGCCGGCGAGACGATGCGCGTCGCGCAGCAACTGGCCTTCCTCGACGAAGCCCTTGTTCACGAAGTAGTGGTTTTCGATCCGCGCGAACGCGAGCGCATAGTGGCCGTCCGCGAAGTGTGCGGCGAGCGCGGGATCGGGCAGCAGCGTGATCGTGCGGCCCTCCCAGATGCTCCACGCGCGCGCGGCTTCGAGCTTCGCGGCTTCGTCGTCGCCGGTCAGCCGACGATGGTAGGCGGCCATCAGGTCGCCGCGCTCGGCTTCCGGAATCGGCGCGAGGAAGTCTTCCCAGTGATCGGGGAACAGCCACGACGCGCCATCCTGGTAGTACCACAGCAGTTCCGCGCGACGCATCGTGAAGATGCCGCGCACGATCAGCGCGCTCACGCGTTCCGGGTGCGTCTCCGCGTACGCGATCGCCAGCGCGCTGCCCCACGAGCCGCCGAACACCAGCCATTGCTCGGCGCCGACCATCTCGCGCAGGCGTTCGATATCGGCGACCAGATCCCACGTCGTGTTGTTCTCGAGGCTCGCGTGCGGCGTCGAGCGCCCGCAGCCGCGCTGGTCGAACAGCAGGATGTCGTAGCGCTCGGGATCGAACAGGCGGCGATGGTCGGGACCGCAGCCGGCGCCGGGGCCGCCGTGCAGGAACACGGCGGGCTTGCCGGCCGGGTTGCCGCAGCGCTCCCAATAGATGCGATGGCCGTCGCCGGTGTCGAGGTGGCCGTGGGCGTAAGGTTCGATCGGTGGATACACAGGCAGACTCCGGGTGAGGGTCGACAGGAGGCGGACGAGGCGCGGACCGGTGTGCGGGCGGGTACGGTGCTGCGGAGATTGTTGCGCCGCAAAAGTCGTTGCGTGGGCATCGGACCGGCCGCCGCCGGACAAGGTTTGTCATTATGCCCATTCGTCGCGCCGGACGTTGACCCGCCGGGAAGCGGCGTCGCCGGCGGTGTGAGTCACGCGGATTTTTGAAGCAATTTCATTCCGATATTTTTCATACAAAATCCGGCGACAGGTCGGCGGGCTGATCGGACGCCGGCCCATTCCCGCTCCTTCACCGTGCCAACGGAAACCAGCCGATGAACCATCGCGTCACGCAGTTGACCGGGTTGCGCGCCGTCGCGGTCGCGATGGTCGTCGTCGGTCATGCCGAGCATGTGCTGCCCGGCGGCTATACCGGCTGGTACGCGCCGTTGCGGCTGATCGCCGACGGCCGGCTCGGCGTGCTGATCTTCTTCGTGCTGAGCGGTTTCCTGATCACCAACGTGCTGCGCGCCGAATTCGCGCGCACGGGCGGCATCGCGCTGACGTCGTTCTACGTGCGCCGTGCGCTGCGGATCTGGCCGGCCTGCTACGTGTATCTCGCGGTGGTGGCGATCGTCGCGTTCGCCGGCGGGTTCGACGTCGACCGCCGGCAGTGGCTCTATGCGGCGCTGCACCTGTGGAATTACTCGGCGTGGTTCGGGCTGACCGGCGACAACGCGCTGCATCCGGACGGCGCGTGGTACCTCGGCCATTTCTGGTCGCTCGCGCTCGAGGAGCAGTTCTACTGGTTCTGGCCGCTGCTGTTCGTGTTCGGCATCCGCCGCGCCGGCACGCGCTGGCTGGCCGCGCTGATCCTGGTCGTGCCGCTGGTGCGTGCGACCACGTATTTCCTCGCGCCCGCGCTGCGCGGACAACTCGGGATGATGCTGCATACGGGTATCGATCCGATCCTGATCGGCTGCTATGCGTCGCTCAACCGCGAACGGCTCGAAGCGTGGATCGGCTCGTGGCGCGGCGAGGCGCGCATCGTGACGGCGCTTGTCTTCATCGTGCTGCTCGGGATGCCGCTCGCCGAACACAGGCTCGGCGGCTTCTGGAATGCGACGTATGGCGTGACGCTCGAAGCCGCGCTGATCGCGATCGTGATCGTCGTGCTGAATTTCCGCGGCGAGTTCTGGTGCGCGCGCTGGTTGCGCGCCAGGCCGGTCGTGTTCGTCGGCACGATTTCGTTCAGCCTGTATCTGTGGCAGCAGCCTTTTGCGAACCCGCGATTGCCTGTGCCGCACGAGTTTCCGCTCGGCATCGTTTGGGCGTTGATGGCCGCGACCGCCAGCTATTTCTTCGTCGAAAAACCGTTCCTGCGGCTGAAGGATCGGTATACGGCGCGTGAGGCGCGACACGTGCGGGACGACGCGTTGCGGATGCCGGCGCCGACCGATGCGATCGGGGCGAAGGTGGTGGAGTAGGCGGGCGGGGCGGCATCACGCCCGCGCCATTACTTGAAGCGTTTCATCGCGGCCGGCGAATACCAGAAGTTCCGGAACATGTCGATTCCATAGGACTTGCCGTCGTAGTGGACGATCGTGCGCGCCGTGCGCTTGCCCGTATCCGAGTAATCACCGTTCTTGCGCTGCGTCTGCGTGATGTGCGCCGTGATCGAGAGGTCGGCGAAGCCGTGGCTCGACGTTTTCTCGACGGCGATCGTCATGCGTGCCTCCTCGCTGCGCGCATCGCCTGCACCGGGGCCGCAGGCGTCGCCTTCGACGCTGACCCAGCCGTACAGATTCGTGCCGAACACCGGGCGGATACGGCTGCCTTCGCGCACCCACAGCGTCAACTCTTCAGTGGCGTTGGCATCCGGGCAACTCGGCCCGCGTGCGCTGCTGGTAAACACGACGCCGAACGCACGCACGTCGGGCGTCAACCGGTACGGCGCCGTGTCGATCCGATAGCTGTTCTCGCCGATCTCCGTCGCTGCATCCTCTTCAATCACCGACCGATCGGCCGCCACGACCTTGCCGCCCTCGACGAGTGCGACAACCTGCAGCTTTTTGCTTTCGTCCGGGTTCTTGCTCTTCGGCAGCGAATCGAACGCGACGGCCGCGATCGTCGTTTCGGGCGCGTTCGGCATGGCTTTGCACGACGACGCGACGACGAGCCGGTCCGCGTCGCGCGTGGCGATGCGTGCGCTCGCGATGCTGGCCCAGCGGGCGATGGCCGTTACGGTGTCGTCGCCGCAAGCCTGGCTGTCGGCGGCGTGAGCGATGGGGGCGGCGGCGAGCGCCAGCAGCGGGGCAAAACGAACGATTCTCGGGGGCATGAGGAGAGCGCTTTTTACGGATTGCTGTGGATGCCGCTTAACGGTCCGGAAACGAACATCTTAAGAACCGCCACGTCGTCATGGGTGTTACGGCCCATATCGTTGCTTCTCGACAAACACCAAGGAAAGTGGCACGGACGAGCATTCGAGGGAAAGGCCGCCAGATTGGCAACATGGAATCGAATGTTAGCAACGTTACGCGAAGCAAGGTCTTCTATGGCCTGGCGGCCTGCGCTTCCACTTTACTGATCCCGATGGCTATGAACTGCCCGTGTGGTCAGCAGACGGGATGCCCCCAAAGACCTTGAATGCCGGCGCACTTTGAGGCCATCAGGCGTTGGGCTTCTTGCCGAACCATGCTCGGGATTTTAATCTAGACGAATTGTTGTTAGTTTGACAAAACGTCTAGAAATAGCCAAACTACCCGGCATGCCAAGGAACACCACTGGACCCAGCATGCCGAAGAAGACTCCCGAACAGCAGCGCCTGCTAGGGCAGATCAAACAGGTCGCCGAAGGGCTGGCCCGGACCTTCGCCCCATTTACCGAGGTCGTGGTCCATGACCTCCTCGACCCGGAGCACGCGGTGCTCGCGATCCACAACAATCTGTCGGATCGGGAAGTCGGGCAGCCTGCGACCGAACTGGGCGTCTACCTCGGCGTCTCGTGCGCAACGGCGTATGGCAATGTCAAATGAAGTCACGCTACTGCTCGTCGACGAGCCTGTCGTCGATCCATTGCTCGGTACCGGACGACGTGATCGCGGTGATGCGCGAGGCGTTCGCACTGCACGGACAGCGCGCGGGCCGCGTGTTTTACCCCAACGTCATAGCCATGATCGTGTTGCTTCTGCGGCGATCGGGTATGTGCCAAAGCGGAGTCGGAAAACGTGAAATCGCACTATATTGAGCCGCTCAGCGGCACTACCTATCCGTTGGACACGCCTCGGTGGTGTTCGGACGACCGCAGGCCGCTCCTGATCTCGCCGCTCGCTGGCATTTCCCGGGACGACATCGACCGGCACCTTCGCTCCCAATGGCGCTATCGCGCGTCGCTTCCGGTCGAGATCGTGTCCCCCATCTCCATGGGGGAAGGGTGCACACCGCTGGTTCAGAAGACGTGGGGCGACCACCGGCCGCATTTCAAGCTGGAGTGGTTCAGCCCCACAAGCAGCTTCAAGGATCGCGGCACGACGGTGATGCTCTCGATGTTGCGGCAGCAAGGGATCACGGCCGTTCTGGAGGACAGTTCGGGCAACGGCGGCGCGTCGGTGGCGGCGTATGGCGCTGCAGGCGCGATGCGCGTGAAAATTCTGGCGCCCGCCTACGCGTCGCCCGCGAAGATCGCGCAGATGCGCGCCTATGGGGCAGAGGTACAACTGGTCGACGGGC
Source organism: Burkholderia sp. BCC1047 (assembly GCF_902833155.1). NCBI lineage: Bacteria > Pseudomonadati > Pseudomonadota > Betaproteobacteria > Burkholderiales > Burkholderiaceae > Burkholderia > Burkholderia sp. BCC1047. The sequence continues at coordinate 269,069 of NZ_CADFEH010000004.1, forward strand.
CTCGACAGGCGTGTGAGGACGAAGCCGTCCGGCAGTCCGCGAGCATCTTCTACGCCAGCCACAATTGGCAGCCGTTTTTCCTCGAAGGGACCAAGTCGATCGGTTACGAGATCTGGGAAGACCTCGACTTCCAGGCGCCGGACAACATCGTCATGCCCGCGGGCGCAGGCAGCAATGTACTCGGCTGTTATCTGGCGTTCTCGGAACTGATGCGCGCGGGCCAGATTGACAAAATGCCGCGGCTCTTCGTTTGCCAGCCATTGAACTGCTCTCCGATCGATGCCAGCTTCCACGCGGGCGTCACGACACCCGTTGCGCGCGAGGTTCGAAAGACGGTCTCCGAGGGGACGGCCATCGCCCATCCTTTGAGGCTGACGCAAGTGGTCAATGCCGTCAGGGAGACGGGTGGCACGACCGTGGCCGTGGAAGAAGAAGCGATCGTCGATGCGCTCAGGCGGATTGCGCGACTGGGCCTTCTGCCGGAACTGACTTCGGCAACCGCGGTGGCAGGATTTGACCGGCTCATCCAGCTGGGGGCGATTCGGGCGCGAGAGGAAACGGTTGTCCTGCTGACGGGCACGGGTATCAAGAACGCCGAAGCCATCGCGGAGATGTACTCGGAAATGAGCGGCACTCCTGTCTAAAGGCCAGCCTCCATGAAAATCGGACTCCTGAATTGCGGCGGCACCATCACGGAAAGCTACCGGAGTGATGGGACGATCGAGCGTTTACTGGCACGCGATCTGATCGTCTTGAGCGGTCAGGCAGACTGGATCGGACATGACGTCGATCCTGTCGATAGCTGCGACCTGACTTTCGCGTCAATTTGCCGGGCGCGTGATGTGATGCGGCAGGATCGCGACAGCGAAGCGTTCGTCATGTGTTGCGGCACCGACGCAATGGAAGATGTCGCCTATGCCGCCGCGCTGCTTTTTGATCGCGACCGGCCTGTCGTTCTGACCGGTGCGGCGATCCCCGGCGGCAATGCCAATGCCGATGGTCCGCGCAATCTGACGGATGCCGCCAATCTGGCGCGCGCGATGCCGAGGGGGGCGAGCGCCGTCGTGGCCTTCGCGGGACGGATTTTCGATCCTGCCTCGATCGTCAAGGTATGGCCGCAGGCCATTCAGCCCTTCGGACCTGAAACGGCGATCCGCGGCTCCATCGAGGCCGACATCGTTACGCTCACAGGTTCGGGCGCCGGTGACGACAGTTACGCGGAACTCGATGTATCCGACCTCGGCGCCCGCGTTGCGATCGTCATGGAGACCTTCGGGTCGCTCGTGGGCTTCCCGGATATCTCCGAACTCGACGGTATTGTTGTGGCAGGCAAGGGTGCAGGGGGCTTCTCGGCGCAGTCGGAGAGGCTACTGAGCGAAGCCGCGACGCATATCCCTGTCGTGCTGTCGACGCGCTGCGCGCATGGCTTCCGGGTCAATCCAGCCGTCACCAAGTATGCGTACGATCGCGCCCACGGCCTCGGCCTGACCACGGCAGGTTATGACGGTCTGAACGCGTCGAAGGCACGCATTCGGCTCATAGCCGAGCTGGGTCGTGCCAATCGCAGCGGAAAGACCGGGCGCTGATCGGCGCCCCGCAGCTATTCGGCGCGTTCAGCAAAAGTCCATCTGGTGCGGGGCTGACGCGGGGGCCTGGCGGCTCCCGCGTCGGCCCCGCTTCGTTCACATCTTCTCGACCTCCAGCAGCGTCCGCTTGCCTTTCACGTATTTGTAGAGAGAGATGGTGCTGTCCTTCAGGTCGCCGTGCTCGTCGAACCGGATATTGCCAATCAGCGTGTTCAGATTGGTCGTGGGCATGGCGGACAGGATGCCGGCGCGCGTGACCGAGTTGGCGCGTTTCATCGCATCGACGATCACGTAGACGGCGCTGTACGCAACCGGCGAGTAGACCACCGGATCGTGACCGTACACGGCCTTCAGTTCCTTGGCGAACGCGGCGCTGCCCGTCATCGCGGACAGATCGCCGCCGGCGACCGAGCAGACCAGATTGTCGGCGGCGTCGCCGGCCAGCCGGGCCAGGTCGGTCGTGCAGACGCCGTCGCCCGCCAGGATCCTGGCGCGGAGCGCCAACTGCATGGCCTGCTTGGCGAAGGGGCCGCCGGTGGCGTCCTCGCCGCCGTACATGATGGCGTCGGGGCGTTCGGCCTTGATCTTGGTCAGGATGGCCTTGAAGTCGGTGGCCTTGTCGTTGGTCGCATCGCGCGATAGCACCTGGATGCCTTCGGCCTTGGCGGTCTTCTCGAACTGGTCCGCAAGACCCTGGCCGTAGGCCGTCGCGTCGTCGACGATGGCGACCGTCTTGACCTTCTGGCTCTTGGCGTACTTCGCGAGGGCGGGGCCCTGCTGGGCGTCGGTGCCGATCACGCGGAAGGCGGTCTTGTAGCCTTGCAGCGTGTACTGAGGATTGGTGGAGCCCGGCGTGATCTGGGTGACGCCGTTGTCGCGGTAGATCTTGGACGCGGGGATGGACACGCCGGAGTTCAGGTGGCCGATCACGGCCACGACGCCGTCGTCGACCAGCTTCTGCGCGACATTCGTACCGATTCTGGAGTCGGCCTGGTCGTCCAGCGAGTCGATCTCCAGGATGACCTTCTGGCCAGCGATGACCAGATTGCCATGTTCGCAAGCGGCGTCTTGCCGGACGACTCGTGATTTGAACCGCTGAAAACCTCCGATCAGTCAATGTTTCCTGGCCGAGCCGACGGAGTGTGAAAAATTTCCGCCTCGCAAAACAGTTTGTCCGCTCCATCAAAATAACGAATATTGAATGCGTGATATATATCTGATGTTTTTCTGATCGGGGTAATTGTTTTCTGACCATTCCTGCAACTTAAATAAAATGTCACGGAAGGAGACGGCCGATGGCATCTGACTGTTTGTGTGCGACGGGTTAATCGGGTTGGTAGTCGCTTTGCCACGTTTGCAAAGAATGGTTGGGAAGCTCCATAGGGCGTCGTGACGTTCCGGTCTACGCGCGAGCTGCGGCAGCGTGGCACCGTCTAGCTGTGAAGCGTCAAGAGGTTGTTTCTCGACGCAGGAAGTCTCGCCATCGGCGCAATGCCGCCGATGGCGCTATGAGCTCGATGCCAGTTGTAGTGATGCTGCCAACTCGCCAAGGCTTCGATGCGATGAGCCGAGCTTTGGTACGTCCATGCATAGGCCCACTCACGTAAAGCCGACTGGATGAAGCGTTCAGCTTTACCGTTGGTCTGCGGACGATACGCCCGCGTAAATTTGTGTCGGATACCCAGTTCCTGGCAGGCCCGAGCAAATTCGTGCGAACGGAACGCCGAACCGTTGTCCGTCAGTAACCGGCGCACACGCACGCCGAACCCGGCGTACCACGCAACGGCGTCACGCAGGAACTGCACAGCACTACGTTTCGTCTCGTCGGGATGCATCGCCGTGAAGGCAACCCGGGCGTGGTCATCCACGGCGACAAAGAGGTACTCCCAACCCACACCGTCCACCGTATCGCGCCGATTACCGGTGACACGATGGCCAGGACGCGCGATTCGACCGAGCTTCTTGATGTCGATGTGCAGCAAATCGCCTGGCGCCTCGTGTTCGTAGCGCTGAACGGGTTCGCGCGGTTGCAGGTCGCTCAACCGGGATAGCCCAGCACGCGCCAGTACGCGGCTGACGGTCGAAGCAGACACGCCTGCCTGTCGGGCGATCTGACGCTGCAGCAAGCGCTGCTGGCGCAATTCCACGATCAGCAAGGCCGTCGCCGGGGCGATTGAACGCGGGGAGCGGGCCGGGCGCGACGAGGCATCAGCCAGCGCTGGTGCACCACCGACCAAATAGCGGCCCAGCCATTTACGCACGGTCGGCGCTGTCACGCCATGATCGGCTGCGGCCTGCTGCACACTCGAACCGAATTCGGTGATCTCCTGAACCATCTCAAGTCGACGCGCGAAAGTGAGTCGGGCATTCTTATGGGTGTTCATCCGGCTGGGTTCCTGGAAGGTTGGGTGTTTGGCGACTTCCAGTCTCCCAGACTCAGTCCGGATGAACCATCGATACAACCTATTGAAGCTTCACA